>VBDM01000435.1 GCA_005881355.1 Betaproteobacteria bacterium | reverse complement strand
TCTCGATCTGCCCCCGGCGGCCTCCGGTGCTTCGATCGATGAGGCTGATGCGGTTCGAGCCGTCCTCGGTCAGCCAGTTTTCCGAGTGGCTCACGAGCAGCAGCTCGGGAAGGACCACGAGACCGACCGCGCCGAAGTAACCGCTGTCGAAATTGCGCTCGAGCGCGCGGTCGGTATTGTCGAATTCCGGCCTGAGCATCCTGCCCACGTCCATGACCGAGACGCTCCCGCGCCCGCCGTGCTGGAGGAACTCGGCGTTGTTCACGGCTCCGTGATGGTTGATCACGTATGCCGTGCGGCGATCCTCGCTCAGCACGATGTTCGCGGGGTCGCCGACCGGCGTCCCGTCCAGGCGGTCCCGGTGCACCTTGGAGCGGCTCACGATGGCGTTCGGCGTGTTGTTGTTGCGTCGCTGCAGCGCGGCGCGGAAGTCGATCGCGTAGATCCGCGGGTCCCTGCGTCCGGTGGCCAGGATGAAGGTATCGTCCGCGAGCGCGACCTCCGCGGCGGCGAGGATCGACAGTGAAAAGGCGGCCCAAGATGCAAGAACGATGTTTTTCATCACACAGTCCTCCTTTGGCGGGTAACTACGGGTTTGCGATTTTGCGGGCGTGCCGAGACGGGCGCTAAGGAAAATCATGCACGCGCCTAACCGGCCAGGTCAAGCGCCGGCGCCTTGAGACGCTGTCAGGAAACTGCAAGCTGTCCCGGAACCCTCGGGCGTTGCTTATCTCGCGAAAGAGGTGAACGGTGACTACTTTTCCATTCTCGGCGCATTCTGCAGCAAATCCGCGAGGTGCTGCTTCCACAGCGCCGCATTGCCCGTGGTGCCGTGCTTCACGCGCTTGATTTCGCGCTCGAGGATTCCCAGCTCGGGCGGATTGCGTTCGTCGTCGGCGGAGTTGATGGCGACGAGCGCCGCCCGGATGCGCTCGAGGCCCGGCGACGGGTTGTAGTCGGCGGAGGACGCCCACTGGTACATGACGTCGTTGGCGTCGCCGCGGAAGGGCTGCGCGAGGCGCTGCGCGACGAGCGCATCGGCTTTCTCGCGCGTCGGTGCCTGACCGTAGAGCGCCTGCGATCCGCCCGAGGTGGCGATGCCGAACTGCACGAGAAGCGCCTGGATGCCGCGCGGCTGCGCGGTGTAGTTGCCGCCGTTCCAGTCCGGGTCCCTGCGGATGGATTCGACCAGGAGGCGCCGCAGCATCCAGTTGCGGCCCGACATCTCGGTCGGCTGGCACGCCATGGGCACGAGCGCGTCCATGAATTCGGGATATTTCGAGCCCCAGATCCAGGTCTGCATTCCGCCCATCGAGTTGCCGAGCACCAGGCGCAGGTGCTTGATCCCAAGACCCTCGGTCACGAGGCGATACTGGGCGAGCACCATGTCGTCGTAGTTGTACCTGGGAAAGCGCGCGCGCATGCCGTCGGAAGGCCGGGCCGATTTTCCGGTGCCGAGGGCGTCGGGCAGGATGATGAAGTAGCGGCCCGCGTCGAGCGGCTGTCCAGGCCCGAAGAGCTCGCCGGCGAAGTCCTTCGTGAGCAGGGTGGCGCCCGATCCCGCCGTTCCGTGCAGGACGAGCACCGGCTCTCCCGAGGGCGCGCCGACCGTCGTGTAGTGCAGGCGCACCTCGGGCAGCGTTTCGCCCGAGTGAAAGCGGAAGTCGCGCGCCACCCAGTCGGCTTCCTTCGGGGCGGGATAGTCCGCGGCGCGGACCGAAACGGCGGTCAAGGCGACCAGAGCGCCTGCCGCGAGCGAAAGTATCCCGGTGAATTTCGCGACTGCCTCTCTCATATCGATCCTCCGAATGCGCCTGCGATTGATGGCCGAACGCGTGCTCAGTCCTCGTATTTGTCGTGATACCGGACCCAGGACTGCGTGAACTCCAGAGCGTCCTCGTCCCGCCCCTTGGGAACCAGGTCGAGGTAGTGGTAGGCGGTGTTCAGCATGTCGATTCCCCGCGCGTAGGACGAGTACGTGTGGAAAACGGCGCCGCTCTCGTCCTTGTAGAACACGCTGACGCCCTCGCGGTCGGTCACGCCGACGTCGAATTTCGTATAGTTGTAGAACGCCGCTCCGCCTCCGACTTCCCGAGGAGTGAACGACGCCTGATAGTCGTAGTTGAAATCGCTCTGGCCCGAGGAGACCCAGTTGAAGCTCCAGCCCATGCGCTTCTTGAACGCCTCGAGCTTGGCGAGCGGGGCCCGCGAGACGGCGACGAAGCTCACGTCGCGGTGGTTCAGGTGAACGCCGAGGCCGTTGAAATTGTCCGCCCAGAAGGAGCAGTGCGGGCAGCCCTCGTCCCAGTCGCGCGCGAACATGAAGTGATAGACGACGAGCTGGCTCTTGCCGTCGAAGAGCTCGGCCAGCGTCTCCTTGCCCTTGGGCCCGTCGAAGAGGTATTGCTTCTCGACCTTTTCCCAGGGCAGGGCGCGCCGCTGCCGGCTCAGCTCGTCGCGCTGCCGGGTGAACTTCTTCTCCTTCGCGAGGAATTTCCTGCGCGCCTCGATCCAGGCCTTGTGCGCTACGACCCGATGCTTCTCGACTCCCTTGCCGGTATCTGATTTGGCCATGTAACCTCCGATGGTGTTGCGTTCCTCCAGGGCAGACTTGAGCCGCGTGAGATCGTGCGATTGAGCATGATAAACTGCAAGCTCCCAACTTCGAAAGGAGGTGATCCCGTGAGAGACCATAAAGGCAGCACCGGACTACGAGGCTCGAACAGCGGATCAATCCGCCAATCAGGGATGTCCGCCAGCCGCTAGGCCGGCGTGCCTTACAGCAGTACGGCGCCCCGGAGAGGGATCTTCGGGGCGTTTTGTTTGAGGAGATTGCAAAAGCCGGTCTGAAGCCCCGCTCTGTGAGCAATTACCTGTAAGGGTATTCCGGACCGTAGATTTTGGCAGCTAGATGAGCCATGCTATCGGAATATTCCCGAGCATTTCCGACAATAATGGCTGAAACGAATTTCTCGCACTATAGCGTGGCCTCCGACACCTCGGAGTTCCTGCTCGCCATCATCGGTTTCGACCTCAGCATGCACGTCCTCAATCGCACCTGGGAGAGCTCGCTCGGCTTCCCGCATGGACTGCTGCTCGGAAAGTCGCTCCTGCAGTTCGTCGACAAGGACGAGCACGTCCTGGCCAGGATGCTCGTCGACAAGCGCATCGCCGGCGTCAGCGACCGGCCGATCGAATTCTCCTTGCACTGCCAGGACGGG
>VBDM01000061.1 GCA_005881355.1 Betaproteobacteria bacterium | reverse complement strand
AAGTGCGTGTGCGCGTCGTTGATGCCGGGAATGACCGCGCGCCCGCCCGCGTCGATCACCTGCGTATTGGGGCCGCGCAGGCCTTCCATGTCGGCTGCCGAACCGACGGCTGCGATCGTGCCGCCGCGGATCGCGATCGCGCTCGCCGCCGGATGCTTCGGGTCGAGCGTCGCGATCCGGCCGTTGGTGACGATCGTATCGGCGCTCTCCTGCGTGAAGGGCATCGCGCAGCCGCCGAGAACGCCGATTCCGGAAAGTCCCGCGGTCGCCGCGAGCGTGTCTTTCAGGAACTCGCGCCGCCCCAGGTCGATGGCGTTTGCTCTCTCTCCGGAGCCCATGTTCCGCTCTCACACGGCCTCTACAGGTACTTCCCGAACCACGCGAGCGCTTCGCCCCATGCGGCCTTGGCCGCCTCGGCGTTGTAGCGGTCGCCGGTGTCGTTGTGAAAAGCATGGTTGACGTTCGGATAGACGATCTTGCGGAAAGTCTTGCCGTATTTTTGCATCGCGGCTTCGATCGCCGGAATGTTCTGGTTGATGCGGTCGTCGAGCCCGCCGTAGATGGCGAGCACCGCCGCGCCGATCTTGGGCACGTCCGACTCCTGCACCGGAACGCCGTAGAAAGGCACGGCTGCGCGCAGATCGGGCACCGCCGCCGCGACGCGCCAGGTCACCGCGCCGCCGAAGCAAAACCCCGTCATCCCGACCCGGTCGGCGCGGGCAAAAGGCTGCGATCTCGCGTAGGCGAGGCCGCTCTGGAAATCCTGCACGTGGCGCGCCGGAGCCGCTTTCCCGAGGATCCCCGGAATCGCGTCGAAGCCGTGCTTCGCGGTGCCGCCTTCGCGCGAGAGCAGATCCACGGCAATCCCGACGTAGCCCGCCTTCGCCACGCGCCGCGCGACGTCCTCGACGTGGCGCGTGAGTCCGCGGTTCTCGTGGCACACGAGCACGATCGGGAAGGACCCCGACTGTTTGGGCCGGGCGAGATATCCCGCGAGCCGGGCGCCGTCGCCGGGAAATTCGGCGATCCCGGCGACGATCGTAGGATCGTCGGGCGCGACCAGGGGTGCCGAGCCGGGCGGCGCCTTCGCGGCCGGCGCCGGCGCGCCTTGAGCGCGCGCCTCGATGGTCTGCGCCGCGAGTATCGCGCCCGTGACGCCGGCGATCGCCTTCAGCGCCTCGCGGCGCGTGAGCCGTCCCTCCTCGTAGTCCTCGACGGCTTCCTCCACCAGATAGCGCTGCAGTTCGTTCACGATGGGTCTCCTGAAGTGAGCTGGGGAATGTGAGTCGGGGCAATTATAATGCCGCGGCGAGCCACGCCTTCGCCTCCCGCAGCAGCCTTTCGAGCGCCTCGCCGCGCGCGGTCGGCAGGTTCGGGTCGACCTGGGCGCCGTTCTTGGTCTGCAGGTAGGCAAGATAGCGATAGCCTTCCGGAAAGCGCCTGAGCAGCGCCAGGTCGAGCGAAATCACCTTGCCCGGATCGACCGGATCGATGCGGTCCTTTTCGTAGATCACGCTGCGCTTCGCGATGCGCCAGTTTCCTTCGCGCTTTTCCACCCGGTCGAAGAAGCGGCCGTAGCACGCGGCGTCGACCTCCACGCCGTCGAGCTGCGAACGGACCATGATCGCCATGCGGGTCTGGGCGATCGCGCGAGCGCCGTTGATCTCCGCGACGGTTCCGCCGAGAAAATGCTGTGAGCGCGATCCCTTGCTCCACGCAGCCTGGCAGGATTCGATGAAGTCATCGAATCCCCCGTCGAACCAGGTGGTGGTCATGGTCGCGTCCGGGTGCGCGGTCGCGCGCAGCTTCTCCCAGTCGCCCGAGTCGCGCGCGAGCGCCCAGCTCTGCGCGAGCGCGGCGATGGCAAGCTGATCCTGGAAGTCCGGGCTCATTCGGGCTGAATGCCCGCCCGGCGCAGGAGCCCCGTCCATTTGGCGACTTCGGCTTTCACGAACATCTCGGTCTCGGCGGGCGCCATGCGCAGGCTCCGGCCGCTGCCCATCTCCAGCCGCGAGCGCACCTCGGCCGAGGCGGTCGCCTTGTCCACTTCGGCGCGCAGGCGCTCGACGATCGCGCGCGGCGTGCGCGCCGGCGCGAACAGGCCGAACCAAGTCTCCATCTCCAGATCGAGCACGCCGGTCTCGGTGATCGTGGGCACCTGCGGCATGTTCGGGGCGCGCGCGCGGCTCGACACCGCGAGCGCCCTGACCTGCCCGGATTCCACGTAGGGCCGGGTGGTCGTCGTGTTGTCGTAGAAGAGATCCAGCCGGCCGGCGAGCAGATCCTGGTAGACGGGCTGCGCGCCCTTGTAGGGGACTTTCACCATGTTCACTTCGGCGAGCGCGCCGATGATCGCCGCGCCGATGTGCTGCCCGCTGCCGAGGCCGCCGGTGCCGATGTTGAGCTTGCCCGGATTGGCGCGGGCGAAATCGATGACTTCCTTGAGGCTCGCGAGCGGCAGGTCCTTGCGCGCGACCAGCGTATACGAATGGCTGACCACCAGGCCGATCGGCGTGAAGTCGCCGAGCGAATCGTACCCCGGTTCCCTGTACAGGCCCATGTTGAGCGCGATGTTGGACAGACCGCCGACGACGAGGTTGTAGCCGTCGGGTGCGGCGCGCGCGACGATTTGCGTGCCCGCCAGCGTGCCGGCGCCGGCGCGATTCTCGACCACGAACGCCTGCCCGGTCTGCTCGCCGAGCTTCTGCGCGAGCACGCGCCCCACCAGATCGAAGCCGCCTCCCGGAGCCGACGGAGCGACGACGCGCACGGGGCGCGACGGGTAGTCCTGCGCATGCGCCGCGAAGCACGCCAGGCACGCGACGAACGCGGCCGACGCCGGGCCCGCCCCGCGCGACCGCGAACTTCCGAATTTCGACATGGCTTTCATATTAGAATACCGCGGCGTTTTGCGCACGCTCCCGATCCCAAGAAAATTATCGCAACGTTGAACAATCGATGCGCCCCGCCCGGGCGGCTCCGGCGCAGCCGCGCTGAAACGCGCCCGCCTCGAGCCGGAGTTCTCCCGCTCCGCGCCCTCGCCCTGACTCTCGCGCTGTGCGCGGCCGCTGCCCCGCCCGCCGCGGCGACGAGCGACTTTCTCGCCGACATCACCGCCACCGACAGTGCGGGGTGGGGAGCCGTCGCGCGTGTCGAGCAGTCGCCTTATCGCGGCGGCGGCGTCCGCATCGACCTTCTGCCTCTGTACCTCTACGAAGGCGAATACGTCTATCTGCATTCCTATCGCGCGGGACTCAAGTTCCGGCCCGGGCCGGACCGGCGCGTGAACGTCTTCCTTTCGAAGCGCCTCGAGAGCTTTCCCGTCGAGCGGGTCCCGTCAGTCCTCGAGGGAATGTCGCCGCGCGTTCCCGAAACCGATCTCGGATTGAGCTACGAGCAGCGCTTCGATTGGGGAGACGTATTCGGCGAGTACTTGCGCGATGCCTCCGGCAACTCGGGCGGCACCGAGTGGCGGCTCGGCTACGGCGCCGAGCGGCGGCGCGGACGGCTGAAACTCGCGCCGTATGTCATGCTCTCCGCGCGCAACGCGAAGCTCAACGGCTATTACTACGGCGTGACGCCGGCCGAGGCCGCCGCGGACCGTCCCGCCTACCAGCCGGGCGCGGGTGTGAACGGAACCGTCGGCGTGAACGCGCGATACGACCTCACCGGCACCTGGCATTTTTTTGCGGGCCTGTCGGCCACGCTGTGGTCGAGCGGTGTCCGCCGCAGCCCGATCGTGGAGGACCGCATGCAGCTGGCGGGCTACGGCGGTCTCGCCTACGAGTTCGTGCCGACGCGGGAAAAGGACACCGGGAACCGCACCCCGCTCACCTTCAAGGTCCTGCACGGCAGATCGAGCCCCTGCAACCTGCTGCCGATCATGGAGCTGCGCTGCAGGTCCATCAACACGGACGACCGCACGAGCGTCGACTCCTTCGAGGTCGGGCGGCCGTTCATCGAGAACCTGCACGGCTGGCCGGTCACGATCGCCTGGTACGGCGGGCTGCTGCGCCACGAGGAGCGCGGGCTTCAGCCGGATTTCTGGCAGGCCAATCTCTACCTGAAGGCGTTCTACTGGGGATTTCCTTGGAAGGAGCGCGTGCGCACGCGCGTCGGCTTCGGCGGCGGCCTCTCCTACGCGCAGCGCGTGCCGTTCGTCGAAGCGCGGGACCAGGCGATGCGCGGCCGGAACACCTCGAAACTGCTCCAGTACGGCGATCCGACCATCGACGTCAGCGTCGGCGATCTCTTCGGGGAGAAAGAGCTGCGCGAAACCTACTTCGGCTTCGGGGCCAGCCACCGCTCGGGGATTTTCGGCATGGCGCAAATCTTCGACAACGTGAACGGCGGCTCGAACTACATCTATACCTACATCGAGTGGAGGATGTGAGTCAGAGCACGCTCTCGCGCCAGAAACCGAGCGCTTCCTGCGCGGCGCGGTCCGAGTAGCTGAAGATCACGCAATCGGCGCGAGCCTCGAACCGGTAAGGCTCCCAGGAAGGCACGACGAACACGTCGCGCGGCGCAAGATCGAAATGCGTCTCGCCGATATCCACGCCGCCCTGCCCCTCGAAGACGCAGAAGATCGTCCCGTCGGTGCTGCGGTATTCGCGGCCCGAGAATCCCTTTGGCAGCCACTGCATGAACACCGCCATGGTCGGGAAGGCGTGACCGCCGGTCACGGGATTGGCGTAGCGAAGCTTCCAGCCGTGCGCGGGATGCGGTTCGCCGTTCTTCGACAATTGTTCCAGCGCCGCGCGGGTGCGCTCATAAGGGTACGAGAGGATCGGCGACGTATGCCCTTGCGCGCCGCGGTCGACCGGCAGGAGATTGGCGCCATAGCGCGCGGCGCTGTCGCCCTCCGGCCGCGACGGGCTTTGAGTCTCCTCAGGGTAGTCCTCGCGAAAATGCGCCCCGAAGATATTCGCGAACGCCGTGTCCAGGCCGTCCAGCCACACCACGGGCTTCGTTCCGACGTTGCCGTGGTCGTGCCAGGTCCAGCCCGGCGTCACGACGAAATCCCCGGGCCGCATCATCACCCGCTCGCCTTCGATCGCGGTATAGGCGCCCTCGCCTTCCAAGATGAAGCGCAGCGCGTTCGGCGCGTGCCGGTGGGTGGGCGCGACCTCGTTCGGCAGGATCGCCTGCAGTCCGGCGAACAGCGTGGGAGTGATGAAGGTCGTTCCCTCGAGCGCGGGGTTCTCGAGCATCAGCACGCGCCGCTCGGCTTCTGTTGCCGTGATCAGCTCGCAGGCGCGCTCAAGCAGCGGCCGCACTTCCTTCCATCGCCAGATCGCAGGAACCGCGGCCGTGCCGGCTCCGAGCCGCATGACCCGCTCCCAGAGCGGCTTCATGTTGAGCGCGGCGATTTCCCTGGAGAACCGCGTTCTGTCGGTGCCCGCAACCACGGCCGAGGACATGTTCGTTCCTTTTAGCTTAATCGAGCTGCAGCCTTGCCTCGCGGATAAGCTTCCCCCACCTGGAGCGCTCCGCTCGCAGAAACTCGGCGAACTCCTCCGGCGTGCTTCCGACCGGGACGCCGCCGAAGCGCAGCATGCGCTCTTTCACTTCCGGGGCCTGGACCGCTTTCGCGGCTTCGGCATTCAGCCGGGCGACGACGGCCGCCGGCGTGCCGCGCGGCGCGACGAGACCGTTCCACGCGCTCACGTCATAGGCCGGAACGCCCGCCTCGGTGAAGGTCGGCACACCGGCGATGAGATCGACGCGCTGCTTCGACGACACAGCGAGGATCTTGAGCTTGCCGGCCTTCGCGTTGCCGATCACCGGCGCGATGCCGCTGAACATCGCCATGACATGCCCGCCCGCGAGATCGTTGAACGGGCTCTGCGCGCCGTAGGGTATGTGCCTGAGGTCGACCCCTGTCGCCGCCTTGAAGAACTCGCCCGCCATGTGCACGAAAGTGCCGTTGCCCTGCGAGGCAAACGTGATCTCGCCGGGACGCGCCTTGGCGAGCGCGATCAGCTCCCGCACCGAGCTCACCCCGAGCGACGGGTGTACGGTCAGCACCGAGGGAAGCACCTGCATGAGGCTTACCGGTGTGAAATCGCGCTCCGGATCGTAGGGCAGCTTGCGGTAGAGATACTGGAAAGACGCGAGCTGGCCGATGCCGGCGACGATCAGCGTGTAGCCGTCGGGCGCCGCCTTGGCCGCCGCCTCCATCGCGACGATGCCGCCCGCTGCGGGGCGGTTTTCGATGACCATCGGCTGGCGCAGCAGCTCCGCCATTTTCTGGGCGATCGGGCGCGCGTCAAGATCGATGCCGACCCCGGGAGGCCCGGGAACGATCAGCCGTATGGGCTGCGACGGATAGTCCTGGGCCGCGGCGGTCGCTGCGGCCGCCAGAGACAGCAGCGCGAAGGCGAGTCGGATGAACGCCATGCCCGCGCTCTACTCCGCTTTTGCGCCCGACAGCTTGATCGCCTTCGAGTAGCGCTCCGCATCCGATTTCAGCAGCCTCGCCCATTCGTCCCCCGAAACTCCGAGGGGCTCGATGCCGAGGTTTCTCATGCGCTCGACGATATCGGGGAGCTTCACCGCCTGCGCCACGTCGGCGCCGATCTTCACGATGATCTCCCGCGGCGTTCCGTTGGGCGCGAACAGGCCGAAGGTCGGCGCGAAATCGAATCCGGGAATGGTCTCGGCGATCGCCGGCACGTCCGGGGCGAGCTCCGAGCGCTTGAGCGAGTTGATCGCGAGCAGCTTCACCCGGCCGTCCCTGGCGTGGGCGGCAAGGTTCTGGTACCCGGACAGCACCATGGGAACCTGCCCTCCCACGACGGCGGGCACGCTCTGCCCCGTGCCCTTGTACGGCACGTGCGTCATGTCGAGGTTCAGAGACGCCTTCAGGTACTCCATGCACAGATGATGCGTGCTGCCGATGCCTGAGGAACCGTAGCTGTATTTCCCCGGCTCGGCCTTGATCAGCGCGATCAGCTCCCGGAAGGAATTGGCCTTGACCGACGGGTGCACGGCGAGGAATAACGGCGCGCGCGCGGTGAGCGAGACGGGAATGAGATCCCTGTCCGCGTCGTAGGGAAGCTTGGCGAACAGGAACGGAATGATCGCGTGGGTCGAGTTGTCCGTCATCAGCAGCGTGTAGCCGTCAGGCGCCGCCTTCGCTACGAATTCCGCGCCCAGGATGCCGTTCGCGCCGGGCTTGTTCTCGACGAGGAACTGCTGGCCCCAGCGCTCGGAGAGCTTCTGGCCGATCAGCCGCGCGATGGTGTCGGGCAGTCCGCCCGGCGAATAGCCGACGACGACGCGCACCGGCCTGTCCGGGTAGCTCTTTGCACCTTGCCCGAACGCGGCCGGCGCGACGGCGAGCGCCGCGAGCGTGATCAACCGGATCAGTCCGGGAAATGGCGAACGCATTGAAACGCCTCCTGCGGGGAAAGTCGGATTCTACCTTCATGCGACGCCGCAGGGCGGTCACGGCCTGCCACGCGCCCCAACCGGGGGCGTGGGTGTGATTTTGGAAGTCCCTCCGCGCCGACTTTTGGGGCCGGCGCGGACCTTCAGCCTGCTTCGGTGACCCTAGTACAGATAAACCGCTCCGGCGTCGACAGCGAGATTATCCGGCGTGCCGTCGATGCCGGTGCTGCTGCCGTCTTCGAACCGCGCCCCGACCGCGAGCGTGTTGCCATCGCCGGAGAGGGCGACCGAAGTGCCGAACTGGTCATTGAATTCAGGGAGGTTCGAAGCTTTGACATATGCCTGCTGCGACCAGGTACCGGCGCTGCGGGCGTAAAAGTACACCGCGCCTGAGTCCGGGGCCAATTCGTCCGGCAAGCTGCCGATGCCGGTGCCGCTGCCGTCTTCGAACGGCGCGCCGACCGCGAGCGCATTGCCGTCGCCGGGTAAGCCTGCTGCGACCACGCGCCCGCGCTGCGGGTGTAGACGTACACCGCGCCGGCGAAGCCGGTGGTGCCGGCGGACTGGAACGGCGCCACGACCGCGAGCGTGTCGCCGTCGCCGGAAAGGGCGACCGAGTTGCCGAAGTTGTCACCGGGCCCCGTGTTCGATGCCTTCACATAGGCCTGCTGCGACCACGCGCCGGTGCTACGGGTGTAGACGTATACCGCACCGGCGTCGGAGGCAGCATTGCCGGCAGCCGCTTCGTCCACGATGCCGGCGGTAACACCGGTGAGGCCGCTGTCTTCGAGCGGCGCCCCGACCGCGAGCGTGTTGCCGTCGCCGTTCAGCGCGACCGAATTGCCGAACAGGTCAAAGGTCCCGGTGTTCGAAGCGTTGAGGTAAGCCTGCTGCGACCACGCGCCCGCGCTGCGGGTGTAGACGTACACCGCGCCGGCGAAGCCGGTGGTGCCGGCGGACTGGAACGGCGCCACGACCGCGAGCGTGTCGCCGTCGCCGGAAAGGGCGACCGAGTTGCCGAAGTTGTCACCGGGCCCCGTGTTCGATGCCTTCACAGCTGCGGGTGAAGACATACACCGCCCCGGCGTTGGAGGCAGCATTGCCGGCAGTCGCTTCGTCCACGATGCCGGCGGTAACACCGGTGAGGCCGCTGGCTTCCAGCCGCGCCCCGACCGCGAGCGTATTGCCGTCGCCGCTCAGCGCGACCGCGATGCCGAACACGTCATTGGCGCCGGCGTTCGAAGCCTTCAGATAGGCCTGCTGCGACCAGGCGCCGGCGCTGCGGGTGTAGACGTACACCGCTCCGGCGTCGTTGGCAGCATTGCCGGCAGTCGCTTCGTTCACGATGCCGGCGGTAACACCGGTGAGGCCGCTGTCTTCGTTCGGCGCGCCGACCGCGAGCGTGCCGCCGTCGCCGCTCAGCGCGACCGAGAAGCCGAATTGGTCGCGGGCTCCGGTGTTCGAAGCTTTTACATAGCCGATCGCCAGCGCGAGGTCGGTCCCCAGGATCCGGGCGGCGGAGGCCGTGCAGCCGCCGCTGTTGCACGCCTCGAGGATATAGGAAGCGTTCAGGCGCCGGTGCACCGCTATCGTGTAGTTGTAGCTCAAGCCGATGAGGTTGGTCGCCGCCTGGGCGTAGCCCGAGACGCCGTCGGGGTTCTCGAGAAGGCGATAGAAAGTGGCGCCGCTGACGGCGAGCCAGCTGAATTGCAGCTCTTTCACGCCGAAGCCGAGACTCAGGGTCGGGGGGCCGGGCGGCGCGACGCAAGCGACCGCGACGTTCGTGACATTCGCGCCCGCGATGCTGCCGCTGCCGTTGGCGATCGAGCAACCCTGGCCCGAGGGCGGGGTAAGCACCGTGACGGCGTAGGTCGCGCCTACGGCCAAGGCCGTGGAGAAGGTGAAGGCGCCATCGGCCGAGATCGCGAGATTATTGCCGCCGTTGTTCTGCAGCGCGAGCCCGGTGCCGGTAAGACCCGAGACGGTGCCGCCGACGGTGTGGGTACTGGTGACGCAATTGACCGCGACGTTCGTCACGTTCGCGCTGGCTGCCCCGGCGCCGTTGGCGACCGTGCAACTCTGGCCCGAAGGCTGGGTGAGGGCCGTGACGCTGTAAGGTCTGCCGCTGGCGATGGCGGTGGAAAAAGTGAAGGCGCCACTCGCCGAGACCGGAAGATTGTTGCCGCCGTTGTTCTGCAGCACGAGCCCGGTGCCGGTCAGGCCCGAAACCGTGCCGCCGACCGTGAACGCATTGCTCACGCAATTGACCGCGACGTTGGTCACGTTCGCGCTGGCCGTCCCGGTGCCGTTGGCGACCGTGCAGCTCTGGCCCGAAGGCTGGGTAAGCACGGTGACGCTGTAGGCGGCGTGTTGTTGCTGCAGCGGGATTGAGAACGTGAAGGGGCCGTTGGCCGAGATCGCGAGATTGTCGCCGCCGTTGTTCTGCAGAACGGGCCCGGTGCCGGTCAGGCCCGAGACCGTGCCGCCGACCGTGCTGAAGCCGCCCGGTGCCTGTGTCTTGGTCTTGATGCACGACGCAAGCAGCAGCGCGAGCGCCAATACAACGATGCTCGAAATGCCCTTGGCCGCCAGGGTTCTTGTATACATGCCATCCTCCCTCTTGCTTACGAGGGGAGGATTCTCTAACAGGCACAGCCGAAAGCACGCGGCAGTATTTCTTGCGGCAAGAAAAATCCCCTACGGCAAGGGAATATGACACAGGTCGGGGCGGAAACCCGGAACTAATTCCCCTCCGCCGTCGTAGGCGCAGCCTCCGGGTTCCATTGGCCGCGGCGCATGCGCGTGATCTTCACCGTCTTGAACAGACCGGCTTTCCGGAACGGCTCCTCGGCGGAGAACTTCTCCGCCGCCTCGCGGCTGGGCACGTTGATGATGAACACGCTGCCGGTGCGCGTCTTGCCGTCCTCGGCGAGCGTCCCGCCGGAGAGCACGAGGATGTCTTTGTGGCGCTCCAGATAGGCGAGATGCGCCTCGCGCGTCGCGGCGCGGATGGCCTGCCCGTCGGGCCGGTCTTCGTTATACATGATGTAGAGCATGCTTTTCCCTCGCGATGCCTGTCTTCGAGCAGGGGCGCTATTCGACGTAGACCTGATCGACGTAGCACCAGCGCCAGCTCTGGCCGGGCTCGGCCGACTGCATGATCGGGTGGCCGGTCGCCTCGAAATGCCTCGTCGCGTGCCTGCCCTTCGAGGAATCGCAGCAGCCGACGTGCCCGCAGGTCAGGCACATGCGCAGCTGCACCCAGCGATCGCCCGCCTTGAGACAGCCCTCGCAGCGTTTCGCGGACGGCTTCACCTTCCGGATCTGGTCTTGGTGAGTGCATGTTTTGCTCATGGCGCCCTGCCTTCAGGGTTCGCTTCAGGCGATTTTACTTTCCCGCCATTGCTTCCGGGCGGACCCATTGATCGAACTGCTCGGCGCTCACGTAGCCTAGGGCGAGCGCCGCCTGTTTCAGGGTGATGCCTTCCCGGTGCGCCTTCTTGGCGATTTGCGCGGCCTTGTCGTACCCGATGTGCGGGTTGAGCGCGGTGACGAGCATGAGCGAGTTCTGCAGCAGCTCGGCGATGCGCTCGCGCCGCGGCTCGATTCCCGCCGCGCAATGGTCGCAGAAGCTCTCGGCGCCGTCGGCGAGCAGCCGCGCGCTCTGCAGGAAATTATGGATGACGAGCGGCTTGAACACGTTCAGCTCGAAGTTCCCCGAGGCGCCGCCGACGTTGATCGCGACGTCGTTGCCCAGCACCTGGGCACACAGCATCGTCATCGCCTCGGACTGGGTCGGGTTGACCTTGCCGGGCATGATCGAGCTGCCCGGCTCGTTCTCCGGGATCGAGAGTTCGCCTAAGCCGCAGCGCGGACCGCTCGCGAGCCATCTCACGTCGTTCGCGATCTTGGTGAGCGAGGCGGCGAGCGTCTTGAGCGCCCCGTGCGCGTGCACCAGTGCGTCGTTCGCGGCGAGCGCCTCGAACTTGTTGCGCGCCGGGACGAACGGCAACCCGGTCGATTTCGCCAGCTCCTTCGCGACTCTCGCGCCGAATTCCGGGTGCGCGTTCAGGCCCGTGCCTACCGCCGTGCCGCCGAGCGCAAGCTCGCAAAGATGCGTGAGCGAGGCCTGCACGTGGGCGATGCCGTGGTCGAGCTGCGACACCCAGCCGGAAATTTCCTGCCCCAGGGTGAGCGGCGTCGCGTCCTGCAGATGGGTGCGGCCGATCTTGACGATGTCCTTGAAGGACGCGGACTTCGCCGCGAGCGCCTCGCGCAGGCGCCGCACCGCAGGAACGAGGCGGTCGTGCAGCGCCTGGACCGCCGCGACGTTCATCGCCGTCGGGAAGACGTCGTTCGAGGACTGTCCGCAGTTGACCTCGTCGTTCGGGTGCACTCGGCGCTTCTCGCCGCGCTCACCGCCGAGGAGCTCGCTCGCGCGGTTGGCGAGCACCTCGTTCATGTTCATGTTGGTCTGCGTGCCGGAACCCGTCTGCCAGACCACGAGCGGAAACTCCCCGTCGTGCTTGCCGGCGAGCACCTCGTCCGCCGCGGCAACGATGGCGTTCACCTTGTCCGCGGGCAGCGCGTTCAGTTCCGCGTTTACCACCGCGCAGGCACGCTTGACCCGCGCCAGCGAGCGGATCAGCTCCACCGGCATGCGCTCGCCGGAGATGCGGAAGTTTTCGAGCGAGCGCTGCGTCTGCGCACCCCAGAGTTTGTCTGCGGGAACGCGGATTTCGCCGAAGGTATCGTGTTCGACGCGGTAGTCGGCCATGGTCAGCTCCCGGGATTTCAGGCAGCCGCCATGATATACGGAGATCGGCTGCGAGCCCTCTAGTAGCCGTAGAACTCGTCGCTGAGGATGTTTTCGCTATTGACTCCGGCCTCGACGAGCATCTTCTGCATCGCCTCGATCATCGCCGGCGGCCCGGCCATGTAGCAGACCGCTCCCGGCAGGTCGTCGAGATGGCGCTCGAGCATGGCCTTGTCGATGAATCCCTTCTCACCCTTCCAGGGACGGCGGGACCTTTCCATCTCGGTCATGGTGCCGATGAAACGGTAATTCGGGTTGCGAGGTCAGCTCGTCGAGAAACGCCGCGTCCTCGGGTCTGCGGTTCGAATAGAACAGGAAGAGCTTGTGCGGCAGCCGCTCGTGCGCCGCCTGCCTGAGCATGCTCACGAACGGTGTGATGCCGATGCCGCCGGCGAGGAGCACCGCGGGCCTCGAGGCGTCCCCGTGCAGGATGAGCATGCCTCCCGGCCCCCGGAGGTGAACCTTGGTCCTCATCGGCACGGCCTTCAGCACGCGCTTGAAGGCGGTGTCGCGCATGCGCGTGGCAATCGCGAGCTCGCCCTCGAAAGGCGCGCTGACGATGGAGAAACTGCGCCGGTTGCCCTTGCCGTCCGTTTCCGGGGGGTCGATCAGCGAGACATTCACGGACTGGCCCGCCTTGAAATCGAAGCCGGGCGGCTTGACGAAGCGAAAAGCCA
>VBDM01000060.1 GCA_005881355.1 Betaproteobacteria bacterium | reverse complement strand
GAGGAGGAACAGGCGGAAGTCGAACCGCGCCCTGGCATTTTCGCCGCCTTCGCTCCGGCCCCCGCCCATCAGAAATGCGCCGATCGAGCCGAACAGGACGATTCCCGCGATCACACCTATCAACGTGACGTTGAGCCGCATGTCGCCGTTCAGGATGTGGCTGAATTCGTGCGCCACCACGCCCTGCAGCTCGTCCCGATTGAGGTTCTCCAGCGCGCCGCGCGTCACGATGACCGCCGCCTGGTGAGGAGAGTAGCCGGCGGCAAAGGCGTTGATGGTGCGCTGGTCGTCCATGACGAACGCGAGCGGCACGGCGATGCCGGAGGCGAGCGCCATCTCCTCGACGATGTTCAGCAGCCGGCGTTCCGAAGGCTCGGCGCTGTCGCGCTGCACATGGCGCGCTCCGATCATGTCGGCGACCGCGACGCCGCCGCCGGAAAGCTGATGGAGCCGGAACCCGGTGCCCCCGGCGATGACGCAAAGGATCACCACGGTCGACCAGGCATAGACCTTTCGGGGAACCTGCAGCAGCACGTCGCTCGAATACAGGATCGGCGGATCGAACGCCCAGATGTACAGAGCGCGAACAGCAGCAGCATCAACGCGGTGCGGCGCCGGGCGTGTGCTTGCTGCTCGAAGAAATTCATGATGCAGCCGGGGCGGCTGCAGCGCGAAGCGCGTCAGCTGAATGAAACCTTGACTGCCTTGCGCTCCTCGGGCGACTCGGTGGACTCGAGCAGCGTCGCTTCCCTGAAGCCGCCGAAGCCGGCGACGAAGTTGTCGGGAAAGCTCTCGATCGCGGTGTTGTAGCTCATGACCGCGTCGTTATAGGCCTGCCGCGCAAAGGAGAGCTTGTTCTCGGTGCTGGTGAGCTCCTCGGAGAGCTGCATCATCGTCTGGTTCGCCTTGAGGTCGGGATAAGCTTCCGATACCGCGAAGAGCCTGCCCAGCGCTCCCGAGAGGCCGGCTTCCGCCGCGACCATCTGCTTCATCGCCTCGGCATCCGCCGGATTCGCGGCGGCGCGCTGGTTGGCGCTCTGCGCGCTCGCGCGCGCCGCGATCACCGCTTCGAGCGTCTGGCGCTCGTGCTTGATGTAGCCCTTCGCCGTCTCGACCAGGTTCGGAATCAGGTCGTAGCGGCGCTTCAGCTGCACGTCGATCTGGGCAAAGGCGTTCTTGAAACGGTTGCGCAGCGTGACCAGGCCGTTGTAGATGGCGATCAGCCACGCGACGATCGCGGCGATGACGCCGACGAATATCCAGAATCCCCAGCTCATGTACCCTCCCGTAAAGGTGCCCGGACCGCGCGCCCGCTATTCGTCTTCTACCTCGATCACGACCGTTCCCGCGAGCTTGTCATGCCAGCCCTGCTTGCGCTTGTCGAAGGCGATCCAGATGAACCCGAGCATGAAGATCGACGACACGAGGTAGGCGAAGTAGCGCCCGATCAGCTTGCCCGTCGACGGGGCGCCGAGGGTCGCGGCGTCGACGATTTTGGCGGACACGAGCATCTTTCCAGGGGTCGCGCCGCGGAAGCGCCAGAAAAGAATTGCCGCCACCGCGGGCAGCACGACCTGCACAAGGACGTCGAACAGAAGGGTCTGTCCTTCGCTGGCGAGCTGCACATAACGGCGGCCGTAGACCGCGATCGCGATCGTCACGAAGAAGACGACGAGTATCAGCGTGTCGATGAAAAAGGCAAGCAGGCGCTTCCAGAAACCTACGTATCGAGGCCCGCTCGGTATCAGGTTGTCGGTCATGGCCACCCCCTCGAGCGCATCCTAGCTCGACCATTGTGACCGAAGCAACCGCCCGGCTGCTCTTGTCGGGGAACCCGACCGGACGCGGGAGCGGCGCGCACGCCGAGCCTCGAGGCCCGGCGAAGAGCGGTGCGGATTTCGCGTTAATTCGAATAGCCGCTCGCGCCGGGGAGGACCTGCAGCCACGGCGAGGGGCAGTCGGATACGTTCGGGTAGTAGTCGCGGTAATCCGGGCAGTAGTACCGCACTTCCGGAGCCTGCTCGACATATTCGGGCGGATCCGCGTAACCGGGCGCCTCCGTATATGCCGGCGGGTAATACGGCGGGTAGTAATACGGCCAGCCCAGGAAGAACCCCCCGCCGACGATGATCACCGTGCGCGGAGGGAAGACGGGCCGGACGGCAGGATTCACGCCGGGATGAACCAGGGGTCGGACAAAGTGCGAATGCCCGGCAAACGGCGCGGAGCGCGCGCCCACGAACCCGTGTCCTCCGCTCATGGACCCGCCGCGTCCGCCGCCCCTGCCTGCGAGCGCGGCGGCCGAGCTCGCGGCGAGGATGAGTGCAAGCGGCAGTGCAACGTATCGCTTCATGCGAGCCTCCTTTGCGCCGTGCGGAGGACGTGGCCTTTCGCCGAAAGTCTACTGCCGCCGCCTGACAAATCGTTGACCTTTTACACGATGTTACATGTCCGCCTCGCTGCGGTCACAGGCGATCAACATTCCGGTTCTCCGGGCCGGGGCGTCGGGCGCGGATCGAATCCGAATCGGCCGGGAACCTCCGCCGCCCGGACCGGGGCCATCTCGACCGTCCTGCCGAGCAGCCGGCCCCGCGTTTCCGTTCCCAGCATGATTGCCTGGGCCGCTTGTTCCGCGCTCCGGCCCTGCTCGTCGGTCATGCGCTCGATCACGAATTGAAGATCGCGGTCGAGCAGCACGCCGACCCCGAGCTCGGTCTGAAGGAGGAGCATGCCCGCGTCGTCGAGAAACGCGGCCCTCAATTCGCGCGGCCTCGCGCCGGTTTGCGCGATGAACGCCTCGCCCGCGTCGTCGAGCCGGTAGACCCAGGGCGTGTAATCGAGCGCGACGAACACCCGCTGCGGCCCGTTCTGGAAATACCAGCGGCCTTCGGCGTCGGCCGCGTAGTTCCTCCCGATGAAATCGGCGAGCGCCGGATTGCCGATGCGCTCGAAACGGTCCGCGACCGTCTTGATGAGCCAGGCGCCGCGCCGGTCGAGCCGGAGCCAGCCGTATACCGCCGGCACCTTCGGCCACTTCAGCATCGAGCGCAGTACGATCTCGTCCATCGGGAGCTTCGGTATGCTTTAATCCACCGGCGGATCTCTGTCCCGGAGTTTTAGGAGCACCCGCTGCTAGGGCAGGCGATACAGCAGGACGCGGTAGGTCTTGTAGCGCTCGAAGACCTCCTTGCTGCGGTGGCCGGAGAAATACTTGTAGGTCGCCTTGTCCAGCTTTTTACGCAGCAGCGCGAGCGCGAGCCGCGCGAGCAGCGGATGGCGGCCTTCCAGGTAACGCCCGACCGTGAGCGCGGCCGGCTTCATCCTGTTCATCAGCAGATCGTTCACGAGCTCCATGTTGGGGCTGATGCGCCGCGTGATGTCCTCGTCCTCGACGGGGACGAACGGCGTGCGTTTCATCGAAGCGTAGAACTCGCGCAGAGGATGGCCTCCGCCGAAGCTGCGGTCGCCTGAGGCGCCGTCGCCGAGCGCCTCGGTCTTGAAGAAATCGGAAATCAAAAGAAGCCCGCCCGGTTTGAGGATCGACTGCACGATGGGCAGGGACGCCGAGAGCGGAACGTACTGGAAGCTCTCGCTGAACAGGGCCACGTCGTAGCGACGGCGGCACTCCTCGAGCGGAAGATCCTCGAGGCGGCACTCGAAGATTCGCGGCGGAGGGCCCGCGTAATCGGCGAGCCTTTGCCGCACCGCGTTGCCGAGATCCTTCGCAGGGATGACGCCGTCGGCGCGATAGCCGCGATCGAGCAGCTGGCGCAACAGATGCCCCGTGCCGCAGCCGATGTCGAGGACGCGGACCTCGCGATCCGGCCTCGGCAAATGCGCGATCAGCATGTCGTTGTAGCGCTGCTGGGCGGCGGCGAGGTTGCCGAGCGTGAGCTCCAGGTCCCCGTCCCAGAGCCCGTAGTGCAGGTCTTCCACGTCGAGGAGCTGCTGCGCCAGCACCAGGCCCAGCTCCCTGCTGTGCATTTTTTTCATCCTTCCCTCGGTTGAGCCGCCGTGGCTCGCACGGCTTTATTTTCCGACCTCGGAAAGCTCCGACTTCAGGCGGGACCTGAGCCGCCGCTCCGCGGCATCGTCCGCGTAAGGCGCCGAAGCGATGAATCCCTCGATCAACCCGATGTAGTCTTCGCGCTTGAGGCTCTTTTCGGCGAGCGCGGCGATTCGATCGAGTTCCCGGGCGAGCCTCGCCTGCTGCTCGTAGAGATGATTGAACTGCGCGTCGCAGCGCGGAATCGGCGTGGGGTAGCTGCGGATCTCCTCGCCGATCACGCGCTTGCCGCGTCGCAGACCGTTTTTGATCTCCTTCCACAGCGACTTCAGGAGCGCCAGATCTTCTTCCCGGTCGACCGCGCGTGGAGACGTTGCCGTTGGCATGAGTGTCCTTCTTGGAAATTCTACTCCGGTCCCCCGAGGACTCACTCGGCCTTGATGTTCGCCGCGCGCGCGATTTTCGCGAACGCGGCGATGTCGTCGCGGATCAGCTTGTCGAACGCCTCCGGGGTCGTGGGCCGGGAATTGAGACCGACGGGGTCCAGCGCTCCCTGGTTTCGGGCTCGCCGAGGATGCGCGCGATCTCGCGGTTGAGCTTGGCGACGATCGAGCGCGGCACGCCCGGGGCGGGCGCGATCGGCAACAGCCGCGGCCGGCCTAGTACCGCTTTCCCGCGCTGAACTCCGCCTTCATGCGCGCCACCTGCTTGCGCACGGCCTCGTACTCCGCGCGCGCCGCTTCGGCCTCCAGCATGCACTCTTCGGTCGGCGCGCCGTCGCTGTTCGCGGAGGATTGGGACGACAAGGCGGCCTGCGCATCCCGATAGCGCTCCGCGGCCGCGTTCCAGCGCTCGACCAGCTGCTGCTCCTGTTCCCGCCATGTCTTTCGTTTGTCCATCGGATCGCCCCCGAACCGTTCAAAAGAATTTCACCCGGCGCGCCGCGAGCTCGCCGACGCGCCTTTGCGCTCGCCCAGCCGGTATGCGCTCCCGGGTCGGCGCCACGCGAATATCCATACTGTGTTACCTTCACACCGCAAGCGGGAGAATCACGATGCCCATTCACCGCGAAGAACGCGGGCAGTACCTGATCGAGGCGAGCGCTTTTCAACTACCGGTCGGCAACAAGTGGCAGCCCCGGCTCACCATGACGCGCTTGTGCAGCCCGAAGGAGCTTTCCAAGAGCCAGTCGTTCCCCGGACTGACGCCGCTCTTCGAAACCGCCAAAGGCGCGACCCGCTATGCGACCGATCTCGGCAGGACCCTGGCCGACCAAGGATCCCCCCGGCTGAGGATATAGAAGCGCCTCGCTCCTGTCGAGAGATCGGCGGACTGAAATAAAAAAAGCCCGGATTCCCGGGCTTTTTTTTCGGCCTGCGCGCCTTACGCGATCGGCTTGATGTTGACGGCCTGATCGCCTTTGGGACCGGTCGTGACATCGAAGGAGACTTTCTGGTTCTCCTTGAGCGTCTTGAAGCCGCTGCCCTGGATCGCCGAGAAGTGCGCGAAGAGGTCCTTTCCGCCGCCGTCGGGAGTGATGAACCCGAAGCCTTTGGAATCAT
Organism: Betaproteobacteria bacterium; assembly: GCA_005881355.1. Lineage (GTDB taxonomy): Bacteria > Pseudomonadota > Gammaproteobacteria > Burkholderiales > SG8-39 > VBDM01. The sequence continues at coordinate 1,422 of VBDM01000060.1, read as the reverse complement.
TGAACCACTTGACCGTGCCTGTACTCATGTTTGTATTTCCTAAAAAATTGTAGGAGGGCTCGCGCCCGGAACGCAGAAACTTCAAGGGAAGAAAAGACGACGACCTGATGGGTGCCGCGCAAACGGCTGCAATGGACGGATAATTTCTGCTTGAGAACCCTGCAGCGCACCTTATACACGCGCGCTCCGGTCAGGTCAAGCGAATTCGCTCGACGGCTCCGGCGGGAGGCAACCGGCATTAGAAGCATCACCGCCGGCGAAATCGGCGACCGTCCTCAGTCATTCGTCTTTTCGCGCCGGGCTTTCGCAAGATTTTTCCGCGTTTCCGTGCGCCCGGGAATCAGTATGTCCATGAACGCTGCGACCTTGGCCTGCGGCGCTTCCTTTCTCCATACGAGCAGCGTTCGCGCCGCGCGGAATTTGCCGCTGAGCGCATGCACGCTCAGCCGCGAGCGTTCGGTATAGGTGTCGAGCACGCTGCGCGGCATCAGCGCGACGCCCATCCCGGCCACGGCGCAGCCGAGGATCGCATGATATGAGGCGAGCTCGACGATGCGTTCGGGCGTCACGCCGTAGCGCGCGAACCAGTCCTCCAGGAGCTTGCGGTACGGGCAGCCGGGATGAAACGCAATGAGCGTGCGCTTTCTCGCGTCCCGCGGCGAGGCGATGCGGGCGTGCCCGGCTTGCGCGATGACGACCAGCTCCTCCTCGTAGACGACCCGGGCTTCAAGCCGCGCATCGGAGACCGGCTCCGCGACGAGCGCCGCGTCGAGCTCGCCCGAGAGGACCTGCGCGGTGAGCTGCCGCGGATCGCCCGTATGCAGTTCGACCGAGACCTCCGGGTGGCGCACGTGAAACTCGTTCAGAGGCGCCGGCAGCCGCGCCGCCGCCGTGCTCTCCATCGAGCCCAGGCGAAAAACTCCGCGCGGCGCGGTATCGTGCAGCGCGTCGCGCGCCTCCCCGGCGAGCGCGAGCAGGCGCTCGGCGTAATCGAGGAGCACCCTGCCGGCGGGCGAGAGCCGCATGCGCCTGCCCTCGCGCAGGAACAGGGCGACGCCGAGCTCTTCCTCCAGATTCTTGACGCGCGTCGCGACGCTCGACTGCACGCGGTGCAGGCGGTCGGCCGCGCGGTTCACGCCGCCCGCGCGAACGACGGTGCGGAAGACGTGCAGGTCGGTGAGCTCCATGGTTCTCTAAAAGCGAACGATCAGTTCATAATAATTCGATTGTCGAAAATAGCAAGCATGGCCTAGAGTGCGCTCTCGCGCGCCCCCGGGGGCGCGGATCCGGGAGACTCAGCATGGTCGTGACGATTTTCCGCAGTCGCCTGAAGCCCGAAGCGGGGGAGGAATACGCGCGATGGATGGCGCGCATGTCCGGGCTCGCGAAATCGATGCCGGGCCATATCTCGCACAAGGGCTT
>VBDM01000084.1 GCA_005881355.1 Betaproteobacteria bacterium | reverse complement strand
CGGCTTCGACGACAGTCATGCCTTTCGGGACCGGCAGGCATTGCGGCGCGGGCGCGGTGCAGTATTCCGCATAGCCGCCGCCCTGCACGAGCGCTGTCACCGTGTCTCCGGCGCGCCAGTCTTTTACGCCTTGGCCGACCGCGACGACGCTCCCGGCGAGCTCGAGCCCGGGAATGTCGGACGCCCCGGGAGGAACCGGATAGTTGCCCGTCCTCTGCAGCACGTCAGGGCGGTTGACGCCGGCGGCGGCGACCTTGATCAGCACTTCGCCGGGCTTGGGCTGGGGAACGGGGCGGGTGCCGATCTTGAGCACCTCGGGCTTGCCCGGCTGGGTGATCTCGACCGCGCGCATGGTCTTCGGGATGGTCATCGCTGCCTCTGGATCAACCCCAAACGCTCTTTGAAACCTCCAGCACGAGCCCGAGCTTCCTCCACTGGTCCTCCGCGGTGAGCTTGTTGCCGTGGTGGGTGCTGGAGAAGCCGCACTGCGGGGAGAGGCACAGGTCTTCCAAGGGCACGTATTTCGCCGCGGCTTCTATGCGGCGCTTGAGGTCGTCTTTTTTCTCCAGGTCCGGCACCTTGGAGCTGACCAGGCCGAGAACGACGGTCTTGCCCTTCGGCACGTGGCGCAGCGGCTCGAAGCCTCCCGCGCGGTCGGTGTCGTACTCGAGGAAAAACGCGTCCACCTCGAGACGCTTGAACACGGTCTCCGCGACGAAATCGTAGCTCCCGCTCGCGAGCCAGGTGCTCTTGAAGTTTCCGCGGCAGGTGTGGATGGCGACCGTCATGTCCTCCGGGACGTCGCGGATCGCCGCGTTCACCGCTTCGGCGTACATCGCGTTGTCCTTCCTCGGATCGTCGCCGAGCTTCTTGAACTGCTCCTGGACCTTGGGGTCGCCCATCATGGCGATCGTCGTGTCGTCGATCTGCAGGTAACGGCAACCGGCCTTGTACAGATCGGCGATTTCCTCCCGGTACGCCCGCGTGAGGTCTTCCCAGAATTCGTCGAGGTCGGGATAGGTTTTCTTGAGCGAGGCGCGGTCGGCACGGGCGTGCAGCATGGCGGGCGAGGGCATGGTGAACTTGGGCGTGCGCTTCGCGACCGACTTCAGGAACTTGAAGTGATCGAGCATGGAAGGTTTCGTCCGCCGGATCTTGCCCGTGACGAGCATGAACGGCGGCTGCTCGTCGGTGTTCTTGAATTTCGCTTCGCCGTAGGCGTCGCCCGTGGAGAGCGTCACGCCGTCGAAGCCGGAGAGAAAATCGATATGCCACCAGTCGCGGCGGAACTCGCCGTCGGTGACGGCCTGAATGCCGACCGATTCCTGCCTCGCGACGGCTTCGCGGATGCACTCGTCCTGCACGGCGCGAAGCTGCTCGGGGCTGATCTCGCTACGCTTGGCCTTCGCGCGCGCCTCGGCGAGCTCCGCCGGGCGCAACAGGCTCCCGACGTGGTCGGCGCGAAAAGGTGGAGTGGTGCGTTGCGTCATGGCATCCCCGAAGTTGTCCGGATACCCCGGACTGCAGAGGAGGATTTCAGGCGAAGCGCGGCGCGGTGTCAACCCATTTTTGATCCCCTTCGGAAGCGGGATGAAAGTGGGACGCGTTTTGAGCCGGGCAAGATTACAATAGCGGCCCGTCGGCGCACCCACGCCGCTTAGGATTTCCACCTGGGGAGCTGGAATGATACGAAGCACCGGCCGGATCCTGACCACGCACGCGGGGGCCCTGCCGCGCTCGGCCGAGCTGCGCCAGATGGTCTTCGCCCGATCCGAAGCCAAGCCCTACGACCGCGAGGCGCTCGCGGCGCGCTTGAAGAGCGAGGTAGCGGAGGTCGTGCGAAAGCAGATCGAGTGCGGCATCGACAGCGTCAACGACGGGGAGCTCGGCAAGACCAGCTTCACCAACTATGTGCGCGAGCGGCTCTCCGGGTTCGAGACGCGCGCCTACGAGCCGGGCAAGGGGCCCAAGCCCTTGTCGATCGCGAGCCGCGACATGAAGAAATTCCCTGACTACTTCGCCGGAGGCGGGCGCGGCTTCGGCTCTTTCGTCTGGTCGGGCCCGAGCAAGTCGCAGGTCTTCTGCGTAGCGCCGCTCAAGTACGTCGGCCACGCCGCGCTCAAGGAGGACCTGGAGAACTTCAAAGCGGCGCTCCAGGGCGTCGAGGTCGAGGAGGCCTTCCTCCCCGCGAACACGCCCGGCACCATCGAGCACTGGCTCCGCAACGAGCACTACCGGAGCGATGAGGAGTTCGTCTACGCGGTCGCGGAGGCGATGCGCGAGGAGTACCGGGCGATCGTGGGGGCCGGCTTCCTCCTGCAGATCGACGATCCCGACCTGCCCGACGGCTGGCAGATGTACCCGGAGATGGGCGTCAAGGAGTACCGCAAGTACGCCACCATGCGCGTCGATGCGCTCAACCACGCGCTGCGCGGCATTCCGCGGGAGAAAATCCGGCTGCATGTCTGCTGGGGGAGCTTTCACGGTCCGCACCAGCACGACGTGCCCCTGAGGGACATCATCGACATCATCTTCAGGGTGCGTGCCTCGAGCTACTCGATCGAGGCCTCCAATCCCTGCCACGCGCACGAGTGGCGCGTGTTCGAGACCGTCAAACTCCCCGAAGGCGCGGTGCTGATTCCCGGGGTGGTCGGGCATTACAGCGATTTCATCGAGCACCCGGAGCTCGTCGCCGAGCGCATCGCGCGCTACGCGAAGCTCCTCGGACGCGAGAACGTCATGGCCGGCACCGATTGCGGCCTCGGCCCCCGGGTGGCGCAGGGAGAGATCGCCTGGGCAAAGCTCAGCGCGCTCGCCGACGGCGCGCGCCTGGCGAGCAAGCAGCTCTGGGCGAGGCGCGCCAAGGCGCCGAAGCGCGCCAAAGGGGCAAAGAGGAAGGCGCGGCGCCGCTAGTCGGCCTTGATGTTCGCGGCCTTCGCGACCGCGGTCCACTTCTTGATGTCCCGCGCGATGATCCTGCGGAACTCCTCCGGCGTGTTCCCGGAAGGATCGATCGCCATCTGGTCCAACTGCTCCTTGATTTCGGGAAGCCTGACCACGCGCGCAACCTCGCGCTGCAGCGGTCTCACGATCGCCGGAGGCGTTCCGGCCGGCGCAAGGAAACCGGTGAAAAGGCGGATCTCGAAATCCGGAACGCCCGCCTCGGCGAGCGTCGGCAGCTGAGGCCAATTCGGATGGCGCCTCGCCGAGGTTACCGCGAGCCCGCGCGCCTTGCCGCTTTTCAGCGGGCCGATCGCCGGGGGCGGGTCCATGATGGTCATCGTCACCTGGCCCGACATCACCGCGCCGACCGAGTCGCCGCTGCCCTTGTAGGGGATATGCGCGAATTTCGTCCCGGCCTTCTGGTTGAAGAGCTCGGAGGCGAGCTGGAAGGGCGTGGCGCTCGCCGCATAATTGGCCTGGTCGGGCCGGGCCTTCGCATACGCGATCAGCTCCTTGACCGTCTTGATCGGCAGCGAAGCGCTCACGACCAGGATCAGCGGGAAATCCCCGATCATCGAGATCGGCGCGAAGTCCTCGAGCGGCGAGTAGGGGAGCTTGGAATAGAGCGCCGGATTCATGGTCATCGGGCCGCTCGGACCCATGAGCAGCGTGTAGCCGTCGGGTGCGGCCTTGGCGACGTATTCGCAGGCGATGATCGACTGCGCTCCGGGCCGGTTCTCGACGATCACGGGCTGCCCCAGGCCCTCCGACATCCTCGGCGCGACCACCCGCACGATGATGTCGTTGCCGCCGCCGGCGGAATAGCCGACGATGATGCGGATCGGCTTGTTCGGGTAGCTCTGCTGAGCCGCGACACAGGTCGCCAAGCCCAGGCACGCTGCCCCTACGGCAAGTCGCAGTCTCATGTTTCCTCCCGCGTGTGCCCGAGATTGAGGTAGGGGCTCGTGCCGCGCGAGGCGTTCATCGAAAATTCACCGCTGAGGATTGCGTTCGTTGGTGGCAGCCGGAGGGGTTTAGTATAACAATTGATAAAGCCGGCACGGATGCGCGCCGGTTTATCTCCGCGAATTGGAACGGACCCGAGGGCCGTTCGATTCGCGGGAAGACCAGTCCGGAACGCGGGCGAGCTCGAAGGGGAGTGAGGGCGATGACAAGTCGAATTCTTTGGGTGCTGGCGGGATGTTTTCTTTCGGTCAACTCCGGTCTCGCGCAGGAGCCGAAGGAACAGCCGCGCGCGCATAAACCCCAGCAGGCGCAGCTCGAAAAGGACGCCGAGGAGATGCTCGCCGCGGTGGTGCGGGTGAGGATGAAGGCCATTCCCGACGCCCGCAGCAGCGCGAACCTCGGTCAGAGCCGCGAGGGAACCGGCGTCGTGATCGACGAGCGCGGGAACATCGTCACGATCGGCTATATCGTGATCGAGGCCGATTCGATCGAGATCACGACCCAGGACGACAGGACGGTTCCCGCGACGCTGATCGGTTACGACCACGCGAGCGGGTTCGGGCTGCTGCGCTCGGGCGTCCCGCTCGGGGTGAAGCCCATGCCCATGGGGCAGGCGGCCGACCTCGCGCTGCGCGAGCCGGTCATGATTCTGCCTGCGGGCGGACGCGAGATGGCGAGCCTCGCCTACGTCGTCTCCAAGCGCAAATTCGCCGGCAGCTGGGAATACATGCTCGACAGCGCGATATTCACGGCGCCGCCGACGTTCCAATGGGCGGGCGCGGCGCTCGTGAGCCGCGACGGGAAGCTCGTCGGCATCGGGTCGCTCCTTGTACGCGAGACGCTCGAGGGCGACTCGCAGGTCCCGGGAAACATGTTCGTGCCGATCGATCTGCTCAAGCCGATCCTCGCCGACCTCATCGAAAAAGGACGCAGGAAAGGGCCCCCGCGTCCGTGGCTGGGCCTTGCGACCGAGGAAATGCACGGGCACCTGTTCGTGACCCGCGTCTCGCCGGAGGGGCCGGCGGACAAGGCGGGGATCAAGAACGGGGACGTCGTCCTGGGCGTCGGCGCCGATCCGGTGAAGAGCCACGAGGAGCTCTACCGCAGGGTGTGGGCGCTGGGCGCGGCCGGGACCGACGTACCGCTCAGGGTGCTCAAGGGCGTCGACGTGCGCGAGCTCAGGCTGCGCTCGATCGACCGCTTCCAGTATTTCAGGGAAAAACCGACTTACTAGACTTGCCGATCGTCATTCTGAAAAAGCCGGCGCGGCCGCTGGAGCTTGGCGGCTGCGCCGGAGGTTTGTTGCGGGAGCTGAGGGCCTAGCGGCGGTTGCGCGCGAGGCGGCGGTAGTCGGTTTCGAAGTCGTTCGCGGCCGCGTAGTCGAAACGCTTCGCTTCGCTGTCGCGGCGTTGCGTGAGCTCGTAGAGGGACAGCACGGTACCCACCGCAAGACCCGCGACGCACACGATCTGAAGGACGATAATCACGGTTTCCATGGTCTTCCTTGCTCGATTGATGGTTCTTTTGCCCGTTGCCGGGGAACACTCGTATAAAGCAGGAAGCAGGCCAGTCATGGTTCTTGAGATTGAAACCTGTATTGCTATTTAATTACATGATCTTACGTTATCGCTGCAGCGCACCATGGCGGCGAAAACACTCGATCAGGTTGGCACCAGCCGGACATCGCCGTCACGGACTTTCCGCGGGGCCAAAAGCTGCAAGAGCCACTCCAGCCTGGAGCGGCGCGCAAATTTCCCGGCAAGGAAGCCGATTCCGGTGAGCGGCCACTTCATCGGCACCATGCCCGTGCAGCAGCGCCACCGTTTCGACGTCGCGGCGCTCGAGCTCTATCTCCGAAACCGCATCGAAGGATTTTCAGGACCGCTCGCGGTCGAGCAGTTCAGGGGCGGGCAATCCAACCCGACCTATCTCCTCGCGGGCGGCGGCAAGCGCTGGGTGCTGCGCGCCAAGCCCGGCCCGGCAGCGAAGCTGCTGCCTTCGGCACACGCGGTGGAGCGGGAATTTCGCGCGATCACCGCGCTAAAGGCGGGGGGCGTTCCGGTGCCCCGTGCCCACTGCCTCTGCGAGGACGAAAACGTCATCGGCCGCTCGTTCTACGTCATGGAATACGTCGAGGGGCGCGTGCTGTGGGACCCGTCGCTTCCCGGGATGACGCCGCCCGAGCGCGAAGCGATCTACGACGAGATGAATCGCGTATTGGCCGCCTTGCACCGGGTCGATTACGGGGCCGCGGGTCTTTCCGATTTCGGAAAGCCGGGAAATTATTTCACGCGCCAGATCGGGCGCTGGAGCAGGCAATACCAGGCCTCGGAGACGGAGAGAATCGAGGCGATGGACGGGTTGATCGCCTGGCTGCCGGAGAACATTCCGGGGGGCGACGAGACGGTGGTGGTGCACGGCGACTACCGGATGGACAACCTGGTCTTCCATCCGCGCGAGCCGAAGATCCTTGCGATCCTCGACTGGGAGCTTTCGACGCTCGGCCATCCGCTCGCGGATTTTTCCTATCACTGCATGAGCTGGCACATCCCGCCGGGACAGTTTCGCGGCATCGCCGGGCTCGACCTCGCCTCGCTCGGCATACCCGGCGAATCGCAAAATCGCAATACATTGCGTCATACTGCGAGCGCACCGGGCGCGACGCCATAGAACACTGGGATTTCTATCTCGCCTACAACCTTTTCCGGATTGCCGCGATCCTTCAGGGCGTGATGAAGCGCGCGCTCGACGGCACCGCGGCGAGCGCCGAGGCTCTCGAGGCCGGCGGGCGCGCCCGGCCGCTCGCCGAGCTAGGATGGAAATACGCGGAAAAATCGATGGGGAAGAAATAGCGTTACATCTGCCGGAACACTCACCAGCGACGATTAGCGCGATTCCACGCGTATCACATTCCTGAGCACGGCACGCCAGCCGTACGCGTCCGGCAGCCCAGCCTGGCCGGCGCCGGAAGCCTCGGCGCACATCCGATGCGGGCAGGCTCGCGCCCGAGCAGCTCCGACAACCGGTTCGGATACGGCACATTGTCCCGCCGCATGAGCTCGATATGGCCGAACGAAAGCGGCGAGAAATGAACCAGGTCGAAGACGTGGCTGGCGAGGCGCGCGAGCCAGGCGGGAACCAGAA
>VBDM01000094.1:8239-9865 GCA_005881355.1 Betaproteobacteria bacterium | reverse complement strand
TCCTCGACGTCAGCGACCCGAAACAGCCACGATACCTCGCACACATTCCCGGCCAACCCGGCAAGGTCGAGGCGGGCGGCGCGCAGATGGTGCGCGTGTGCGACGGCGCGCAGCTGCCGATGGCGGACAAGAGCTTAGTGTATCTGCTTCGCACCTTCGGCAATCAGGCGCACCAGATCTGGAACGTCACCGATCCGGCCAAGCCCGTGTTCCTGACCACCGTGTCGAGCAATCTCAAGGACACGCACAAGAACTGGTGGGAATGCGACACCGGCATCGCTTACCTCGTCTCGGGCGTGGAAGGCTGGCGCGTGCGGCGCATGACCCAGGTGTACGACCTTTCCGACCCGGCGAAGCCGGTGTTTATCCGCAATTTCGGCCTGCCGGGGCAGCAGCCGGGATCGACCGGCCCGACGCCGGCCGATCTGCACGGACCCATCTCCACCGGCCCCAAGGGCAACCGCGTGTACTTCGGCTACGGAACGAACAAGGACGGCGTGCTGCAGATCGTCGACCGCGAAAAACTCCTGAAAGGTCCCAAGGAGCCGACCAACGAGAATCTGCTTTACCCTCAGGTGGGCAGGCTCGATCTGCAGCCCACCAACGGCGCGCACACCACCGTGCCGCTGCTGCGCATGCCCCAAATAGCGAACGAGTGTCGCGAAACGCGCCAGCGGGTGTGGTTCGCCGACGTGACCGTGTAAGCGAGGCCCTTCACCGTCTCGAATTTCAACGTGCCCGAGGCAAGCGGGAATTTCTGCTCGCGCGGCGGCCGGTTCGGGGCGCACTCTCCCAACGAGAACCAGCCGCCGATGTACGCGAAGCGCCTAGTGTTCGTCGCCTGGTTCAACGCCGGCGTGCGCGCCATCGATGTCCGCGACCCGTATCATCCGAACGAGGTCGCCTATTACATTCCGGCGATCACCGGCAAGACCGACAAGCGCTGCGTGACGCTCCCCGACGGCAGGGAGCGCTGCAAGGTCGCGATCCAGACCAACAATCTCGAGGTCGACGACCGCGGCTACATCTATATCGTAGATCGCGCGAATACCGGAATGCACATCCTGCAACTGACCGGCGCCGCGCGCAAGATCGCGAATTTCTGAGGCTCGCGGACACGGATGGCGAAGAGGAGCGTACTCGCGCGGCTGGACGATGCGGTCGACGACTTCTGCCGCCGCACGCGCTATTTTCAGGAGGACATGACAAAGGGCAGGGCTCGCATGTTCGCCATGCAACATCGCCTGAACACGCGCCAGCGCAATTCAGTTCTCAAGCTTAAAGTCGCGACCAACTGCCCCGACTGGGACACGCGCATCGGCATCATCCGCGCATGCAGCGAAGAGGTGATCGCCGACCACGAGCACGGCGGCGGACGGGCGCACTGGGAGATCCTGGAGGATTTGGGAACGCGCATCGGCCTCACGCGCAAGGAGATTCGCGCCGCCACGCCCATTGCCTCGACGCAGCTCGCCTGGGCCGCCTGGGAAGGACTCATGGGGAATCGCCACTGGCTCGAAGGCATCGTCGCCAACACATGTGCCGAGCGCGCCAACGTGCCCGGCTACGGCACCGGGATCATGAAAAAGCACGGCTGGTTCGGGCTGGAGCGCTAGCGCTGGGGAA
>VBDM01000094.1:7662-8171 GCA_005881355.1 Betaproteobacteria bacterium | reverse complement strand
GCGGGCTGGCGCGCGGTCGAGCGCTTCGCCAAGCAATTGCACATGGAAGATGCCGTGGTGGCCGCCTGCGAGAAGAATCTCGCCGTGTGGGAGATGTACCTGGATGGCATCGGGGCGGCGGGGGACCGGCTTGGCGCGCGTTGAATGAGCGCGCGGCGTAGCAGTTGTCCACATCTATAGCGGCATATAGTTCCATATACGGGTAGACGTTTGCATATACCCGTATATGGTTTTACGATGATCCGATAGACGTTCATTGCTAGTTAGGCATCGTCAATGACGCGCCTCGCAACCTCAGCCGCCGCCATTACAGCGTTTTTGATAGTGAGCCCCGTAGCATCCGCGGGCGACTGCGCCAAACCGCCGATCGCTACAGCCGACCACGCGGTGTGCCTTGCACGGCAGTTTGCGGAAAAGCCAAAACCTCCACCTTGGGAACTTGAGTTCAAAGCTAAGGAGACCGCGTCACACTGGCTCGTTTACTACGGCCCAAAGACTGGTAGTGGCGT
>VBDM01000094.1:0-7614 GCA_005881355.1 Betaproteobacteria bacterium | reverse complement strand
TGAACGCGATGCCTAACATGGCGTTGGTGCGGACGCGCCGCGAGCTGGCGAGCCTGTTCAAGCGGTGTGCCGCGGCGCGCCGCACAACTCTACGTTAGGGTGCAACATGGGCCGCGTCGCTAAGCAGCCGCGGATCACGATCGTTGGTGTTTATTCGCCGAAGGCTTCTCGCGGCCGCCTCGAGCGCTTCATCAAAGACCACGTTAAGGGAACGAAGACCGCGTGGGCGGAGATGGGCTTGAAGGCGACTGACTCCGGCAAACGGTTGACCGCAATCGCGAGTGAATTGCGTTCGGCGCTTGGGCCAGCGGCATTGATCGAAGCTCTAGTCGAGAACGCAGATAAACGATTTGATCCTGGCGATTTCGTGCAACAAGATTCCGCGCAACCCGAGGGCCACTGGCAGGTTGCGTGGGAAGAAGTATTCCTGACGACTGACGGAGAAAAGGTCCTCTTCCACGGTCCGGCCGGAATTCCTAAGAGGCGAAGTTTTCGAATTGCCTTCTATATCCACTTCTGGAAGCATGGCGCGCCGCTTTTGAGCACCTACGGACCAGTGCAGTATCCGCAGCCCACCCCAATACCTGAGCGACTGTGGCGCTTGGCACCTTATGCGCTTGTCGATTAACTTGCACCCTACCTACCCAGTGAACGCGGCCGCGCGCTTGGAGCCGCGCTTTGCATGGACCGCGCCGCGCGCGCCGGTTACTGGGAACGTTAGGCGTCGAACTACACGCTCGCACTATCGTCCAACGCCCCTCGATGAACCCTCATATCACTCTGCTTACCCTCGGCGTCGATGATCTCGAACGCGCTGTGGCTTTCTACCGAGATGGTCTCGGCTTCAGCACAAAGGGCATCATTGGCACGGAGTTCGAAAATGGCGCAGTCGCCTTCTTCAATCTGCAGTCGGACCTGAAGTTGGCTCTATGGCCGCGCAAGAGCCTTTCAGCGGATAGCGGTCTGCCTCTGCAAGCATCAAGCGCGGTCGAGTTTTCCATCGGCCACAACGTGTCATCGCGGCAAGAAGTGGACGCTGTCATGCGCCAGGCACAGCAAGCGGGGGCGAAGATCGTCAAACCGGCGCAGCCAACGTTCTATGGCGGCTACGCAGGCTACTTCCAAGATCCAGACGGTCACTTGTGGGAAGTTGCTTTCAATCCAGGCTTCGCGTCGCTAGGCTGAAGAGTCCGGGTGGTCAGGCATCGAATGAAAAACGTGGTCAGCACTCAACGGTACCCATGGCAACGACTCATGATTTAGGAGGTTCTATGCTCAACGGTAACTCCAGCTTCACCCGACTGCTCCTGGTGCTGTCGCTCGTTTCGGCGCCGATACAGCTGAACGGTTGCGCTACGATCTTTACCGGGACGACCGATTCGCTCAAGTTCAACGCGAACGTCCCCGGTGTCCGCCTGACCTGTCCCGCAATTTCATGAACGGCCAGCAGTTCAAGGCGAAATTCGAAGCGGCGGGTCATGAGACCCAGGAGTTCCAGCTCAAGCGCGAATTCAATTACGTCGCCATATTGGATATCACCAGCATTCCTACGTCCGGCGGTATCGACCTGCTGACCGGATCTCTGATGAAGTTCTCGCCCGACGAATATCACGTGCAGATGCTGAAAAAGGGGAAAAGCCCGGGTTCGGCCGAATTCGAGCGCAGCATGCGCCTCTATCGCTACGCGCTGATGAACTACCGTAAGGTGCAGCTGGACATCGTCCATGGCGGCGGCGAATATCTCGAGTCTCTGGCATCGGCGCTGAGCGGCACACGAGGAGGAGCAGATTCTGTCATCACGGAACAAGCGCTGCGCAATGCACCGATGTTATTGGAAGCATCCGGTGCGCACGACTTCATCCATCGGTTCAACGACATGCTGGCCGGCCATCCGAACCTGCGCGTCTACCAGATGTGACGCCCGTGGGATAGTGCGACGTTGAACCAATGTGCCGCGTCTTCTCTCGCCTCTTCATCGCGCTGCTCGCTTCGCTGCTCTGTCACGGCGCAGCCGCGCAGTATCCGTCGCGCCCAATACGGCTGCTCGTGCCTTTTCCGCCGGGCGGCGGGCCGGACCTCGTCGGGCGGATCCTGGCGCCGAAGTTTTCCGATGCGCTCGGCCAGCCCGTCGTCGTCGAGAATCGCGTCGGCGGCAACGGCAACGTCGCCGGGGAGGCGGTGGCGAAGTCGCCGGCGGACGGCCACACGCTGTTGCTCGGCAACGACAGCCTGTTCGTGATCAATCCGCACCTGTACGCGAGGATGCCGTTCGATCCGCTGAAGGACCTCGCCCCAGTGGCGAGTCTCGTCTCGAACGGCTTTTTCCTCGCGATCAACCCTTCAGTGCCGGCGCGGACCTTCCGGGAATTCATCGAGTACGCGCGCCGCGCCGATCCGCCGCTGCAGTACGCCTCGGGCGGAAACGGCGGCCAGCATCACCTGACGATGGAACGGCTCAAGATGCGCGCCGGGATCAACATGGTCCACGTGCCGTACAAGGGCGGCGCGCCCGCGACCACGGCGACCGTCGCGGGCGAGGTCGCGGTCATGATGTCGGGCACGTCCACCGCGCCGCAGATCAAGGCGGGCCGCTTGCGCGCGCTCGCTTTCACCGGGCCGCAGCGCTCGCGCGTGCTGCCCGAGGTGCCGGCGATCGCCGAGTTCTATCCTGACTTCGTCATGGTGCAGTGGTACGGCCTGTTCGCGCCGGCCGGCACACCCGAGGCGGTGCTCGCCCGCCTGCGCGCCGAGGCGGACAGGGCGCTCGCGTTGCCCGACGTGAGGGAAAAGCTCTCGAACGCAGGCGGCGTGGAACCCTGGATCGCCACGCCCGAGGAGTTCGCCGCGGAGCTGCGCAGCCAATTCGCGACCTACGCGAAGCTGGTGAAGGACGTCGGGGCGAAGATCGATTGAACCGGCCTTTGCCGCGCTGCGCATGAAATCCCGGTTCGCGCAGGGCGTTTTTCTCGTGTTCGTCACCGTGGTGCTGTGGGGCGTGCAGTTCCCGGTCGCCAAGGACGCAGGGCGCTCGTCATGAGCCGGTCGAGCTCTTCGGCGCGGCGCTCGTGATAAGCTCGCTCGTAGCCAACAACCTCTACCTGCGCCGGATGGCGGCGCGAAAAACAAGGGAGGCCATGACATGAAATCGTATTGGATCCGCCCCGAATCCGGCAAGACAGTCGTCGAACTGCGCGACGCGCCGATGCCCGAGCCCGGCCCCGGCCAGATTCTCGTGCGCATGCGCGCGGCGGGCTTGAATCGCGGCGAGCTGATCGTCGGGCACAGCGTCAAGGCGGGCGGCGCGGCGAAAGCCGCCGGCGCCGAGGGCGCGGGCGAGATCGAAAAGCTCGGGGCAGGCGTCACGGGCTTCAAGGCGGGAGAGCGCGTCATGGGGCGCTGCGCCGGATCTTTTGCCGAATACTCCCTCATGGACGCGCGCGAGGCGATCGCCGCGCCGAAGAACCTCTCCTGGGAGGAGGCGGGATGCATCCCGCTCGCCTTCATGGTGGTGCACGACATGTTGATCGCCCAGGGAAAACTCAAGGCCGGGGAATGGCTGCTCGTCACCGGCATCTCGGCTGGCGTCGGCGTCGCCGCGCTGCAGACCGCGAAGGCGCTCGGCGCCAAGGTGATCGGCACGTCGGGCTCGGCCGAGAAGCTCGAAAAGCTGAAGGCGGTGAGGCTGGACGTCGGTATCCGCACGCGCTCCGGGGATTTTGCGGAGGGCGTGATGAACGCGACCGGCGGCAAGGGCGCCAACCTCGTCGTCAACAACGTCGGCGGCTCGGTGTTCGCGGAAACCATCCGCGCGCTCGCCTACGAGGGCAGGCACGCGACCGTCGGCTACGTGGACGGCGTGCTGAAAAGCGAGATCGACATCGAGGCGCTGCACACCAAGCGCCTGACGCTGTTCGGGGTGAGCAACCGGCTGCGCACGCCCGAGCAGCGCGCGGTCACCGTGCGGAGCTTCGCCGCCGACATCCTGCCCTACCTTGCAGATGGCCGCATCAAGCCCCTCATCGACCGCGTGTACTCTTTTGCCGACCTGCCCGCCGCGAAAGCCTTCATGGAATCCAACGCCCACCTCGGCAAGATCGCGGTGCGCATGGACGCCTAGAAGAACGCGGAAAGCCCTCCGCCCGTTTCACTGTTCCTTGATCCCGGCTAGCTTCACGACCTTGCCCCAGGTCTCGTACTCGCGCGCGATGTAGCGGGCGAGCTCCTCGGTCGAGCTCGGACTGGGCTCGATCCCCTGTTTGTTGAGCAGCTCGCGAATGTCGGGCGCGTCGAGGACCTTCACCAGCTCGCGGTGCAGCCGCTCGACGATCGGCTTCGGCGTCCTGGCCGGCGCCATGTACGCGTACCAGTTGACCGCCTCGTAGCCCGGATATCCCGACTCGGCGACGGTCGGCACCTCGGGCAGCAGCTCGGCCCGTCTGGAGCCGGTCGTCGCGATCGCACGGACCTTCCCCGCCTTGATATGCGGCCAGGCGGAGATCGGCGTCGCGAAGACCGAAGTGACCTGGCCTCCCAGGATTCCCTGCATCGCCGGGCCGCCGCCTTTATAGGGCACGTGGACGATGTCGATCTTCGCCATCATGCCGAGCAGCTCGCCGGCGAGATGACCCGCGCCGCCTATTCCAGAGGATCCGTAGGTGACCGTGCCCGGTTTTTCACGCGCGAGCTTCACGAATTCAGCGAGCGAGCTCGCCGGCACCGACGGCTGCACCACCAGCACGTTGGCGAACACCGCGGCCATCGTGATCGGCGCGAGGTCGCGCAGCGGGTCGTAGGGCAGAGTGGAGATGATGTGCGGCGCCACCGTGAGCGAACCGACGGTGCCGAGCAGGATCGTTTGTCCATCCGGGGCCGCCTTGGCGACGAAGTCCGTGGCGATATTGCCGCCCGCGCCGGCCTTGTTCTCGACCAGGACCTGCTGGCCGAGGCTGTCGCCGAGACTCTTCTGCATGATGCGCGCGACCGTGTCGGTGCCGCCGCCGGGCGCGAACCCGACCACGATCGTGACCGGCCGGCTCGGGAATGCGCTTTGAGCGAGCGCGCCCCCGGCGCAGGACAGGGCGAGGAGCGCGGATGAGATTCTCTTCATGGTCTTTCCTTCCTTGGTGGTCTCCTTCTTTATTTCCCCTGGAACACCGGCTTTCTTTTCTCCATGAAGGCGCGCCGGCCCTCGATGTAGTCCTGGCTGTCGAAGCACTGCTTGACCAGCGCCGCGCAGGCCTGCCCGTCGAACGCCGGACTCGACTTCAGCAGCTCGCGGATGATGCGCTTGCTCGCCCGGATGGTGAGCGGCGCGTTCTCCGAGATCGTCGCGCAATACTCGCGCACGAGCGATTCCAGCTCGGCGACCGGCGCCACCCGGTGCACGAGGCCCATGGTCTTGGCCTCTTCGGCGCTGAAATGCCGTCCCGTGATCAGCACCTCGCGGGCGTAGGCGGGCCCCACCGTGTCCACGAGGTTCTTCAACGACGAGGCTCGGTAGCCGAGCCCGAGTTTCGCGGCGGGGATGCCGAGCCTCGCGTCCTGCGCGGCAAGGCGCAAGTCGCAATTGAGCGCGATGTTCACGCCCGCGCCCAGGCAATAGCCGCGGATCATCGCGATGGTCACCTTGTCGCAGTTCTGCAGGCGCTCCTGCACCCGGCCGGCGATCTCCTCGTAATACTGGATTCCCTCGGCGGTCGAGCGCTGCTTCTCGTACTGCGAGACATCCGCCCCGGAGACGAACGCCTTGTCGCCGTCGCCTTTCAAGACGATCACGCGTATCTCCGCGTCCCCCTCGAAGCGGTCGAGCACCTTCGGAATCGCCTCCCACATGTCGATCGAGACGGCGTTGCGCCGCGCCGGATTGTTGAATGTGAGCCAGCCGACCGGCCCCTGCTTTTCGGCGACGATGCGCTCGGTGAGTGCGCCGGAAGGGAAGGCGGCCTGGCGCGCGGTAGCCTGCAGTTCTTCTTGGTTCATGGTCGTGTCAGCCTCGGGATAAAAGCCCTGGCATTGTAAACGGGCGGCGCAGCCCGCGATAGCGAGCGCGTCGCCGGAAATCGAATCGGAAAGGCGCGCCGGGACTACTCGGTCTTGGCGCCGGATTCCCGGATCACGCGCGCGAGCTTCCGCGCGTCCTCGCGCATGCGGCTCGCGAACTCCTCGGGCGCGTTCCCGATCACCTCGAAACCATAGCCCTCGAGCCGCTCGCGCAGCGCGGGCGAATGCAGCACGCGCAGGTACTCGCTGTTGAGCCTGGCGATGACCGTCGGGGGCGTCCCGGCCGGAGCGACAGTGCCGAACCAGCCGCTCATCTCGTAGCCGGGCAATCCGGACTCCGCGATCGTCGGCAGGTCCGGCGCGAGCGGCGAGCGCCTCGCACCCGCCACGGCGAGCGCGCGCAGTTTCCCGGATTTGGCGAGCGGGACTCCGTTCGGCGTTCCGTTCAGCATGATCTGCACTTCGCCCGCGAGCATCGCGTTCACCGACAGCGCGCTGCCCTTGAAGGGCACATGCACGATGTCGACGTCGGCCATGCGCTTGAACAGTTCCATGCCCAGGTGAAACGAGCTGCCGTTTCCCGAGGAAGCGTAGTTGAGCTGCCCGGGCTTCGCGCGCGCGAGCGCGATCAGTTCCTCCACCGTTTTCGCCGGCACCGAAGGATGCACGAGAAGCACGTAGCTGACCTCCACCGCAATCGTCACGGGCGCGAAGTCGCGCTCCGGGTGGTAAGGGACTTTCGGGAAGAACAGCGGGTTCGTGACGAGAGTCGCCTCGGTGGCGGCAAGCAGCGTATAGCCGTCCGGGGGCGACTTCGCCACCATCTCCGCTGCGACAAAACCCGAGGCGCCCGGGCGATTGTCGATCAGCACCGGCTGACCGATGTTCTCGGACAGTCTGGCACCGAGGGTGCGGTTGAGGATGTCGTTCGACCCGCCCGAGGGCGAAGTGACGATCAGCCGGATCGGCTTGCTCGGAAAGGGCACCTGCGCCTGCACGAGGCCGGAGAAGCATAGGGCCGCGACGACGAGCGATGCGCGAGCGACGCCCCCACCCTGGCCTCCGCGAGGGGCGCCGCAGTCAGTAGGGTCTCGCACCAAACAGATAGGGATGCAGGAACACCAGCACGAAGTACAGCGCGAGACCGGCGAGCACCTTCCACCACCCGATTTCCTCGAACCGGAACCGGTTGCGGCGCTGGACGATCGCCGCGAACGGGACGTTGGACGTGGTCGAGGCGAATCGCTGCCAGCCGACGCCGACCATCCGGTTCTTGCGCGCGTCCTGCAGCACCGTCCCCGATATCGCGAGGAGCAGCAGGCCTCCGAAGAAAATCAGCGAGGCAGTGTCCCCGCGCGCGACCAGGTGCACCGCCGCCCACAGCGCGATTCCCCACAGGATCGGATGGCGCGTGACGCGCAGGATGCCGCGCGGCTCCCCCAGCGAGCGGAGCTTGCTTTCCTGGCGCACGGCGCTTGGATTGGGGCTCATCGCGCCGCAAGAGATGAGCACGAGGGATACCGGCATCAGCACGATGGCCCACACCTTGAATTCGTCCCCGACCCACAGCCGCTCGTACGGCGCTTTAGCGTACGCCCAGATCATCCACCCGAT
>VBDM01000093.1 GCA_005881355.1 Betaproteobacteria bacterium | reverse complement strand
AAGCGCGGGGCCACGATCTACGCCGAGCTCGCCGGTTACGGCATGAGCGGGGATGCTTACCACATGACCGCGCCCCAGGAGGACGGCGAGGGGGCGGCGCGCTGCATGGAGAATGCGTTGCGCAACGCGCGACTCAACCGCGAAGACATCGACTATATCAACGCTCACGGGACTTCGACTCCGCTCGGCGACCTCGCCGAAACCGTGGCGGTCAAGCGCTGCTTCGGCGAGCACGCAAAAAAGCTCGCCATCAGCTCGACCAAATCCATGACGGGTCACCTGCTCGGCGCGGCCGGAGGGGTGGAGGCGATTTTCTGCGCGTTGGCGATCCACCATCAGGTCGCGCCCCCGACCGCGAACCTGTTCAATCAGGACCCGGCTTGCGATCTCGATTATGTGCCAAACACCGCGCGGCGCATGCCGATGCGCACGGCGCTTTCGAATTCCTTCGGATTCGGCGGCACCAACGGCACGTTGATTTTCAAGCGCGTTTGACCCGGCTTGAGCCACTCCGAGCGGCGCGTAGAGACGCTTTCCGGCGGCCAGACCTCAGGCCTTCGCTCCGGCTGGCGGCCCTGCTCGGTGTCGTTCACGTCCTTGCGCTGGCCGCCGCGTGGGTGAGCCTCGCCGATTGGCCGATGTATCTGGTCGGCTCCGGCGTGCTCCTTTCGGGAGCCGCGTGCCTCGTCGAAACCCTGCACCGCTCCTCCACGGCGGCGGTGTCGCTCGAATTGCACACTGATGGACGCGCTTGCTGGCGCGATCGCAACGGCGCGTGGCATGAAGGCAGGCTCGGAGCCGACCACTTCGTTTCGACAGCGCTCGTGGTGATGGGGCTCGATCAAATCGAGCGAGGCCGCAAATGGGTCGTGCTCATGGCCGATTCCGCGTCAGCCGAGGAGCTGCGGCGCCTTCGAATCCGTCTGCGTTGGCGTGACGGAGCGGGCTCTGTGGACCCGAGTCCGCCGGAATAACCCTACAAGTTTCTGAACTATTTTGCGCACGCCGGGTCTCTAGCTGCAAGCACGCCGAGGTTGTGCGGACACTGCGGTATACTGGCCGCCGCCTGTGGATAACTTCGAACAGAAGCGTAAAACCGCTTCGTCAGGGACGGCGGCGGATGGATGAGCGGGATCTCGACCGGCAACTGGTCGAGCGGGCCCAGCGGGGCGACAAGCATGCTTTCGAGCTGCTTGTGTCGAAGTACCAGCGCAAGTTGGCGCGGTTACTGGCCCGGTTTATTCGGGACACGTCCGAGGTCGAGGATGTCGTACAGGAGGCGTTCATCAAGGCATACCGGGCGCTGCCGTCGTTCCGGGGCGACAGCGCGTTCTACACGTGGTTGTACCGGATCGGCATCAATACGGCCAAAAACTATCTGGTGGCGATGGGGCGGCGCGCCCCGACGGCGACCGGGTTCGACTCCGAGGATGCCGAAGGTTTCGAGGACGGCGAGCAGCTGCGCGATGTCAATACGCCCGAGAGCGTGTTGATGTCCAAGGAGATTGCGCGCACCGTGAGCGACACGATGGAGCAATTGCCCGAAGAGTTGCGCGAGGCCATCACGCTGCGCGAAATCGAAGGCTTGAGCTACGAGGACATAGCGACGATCATGAATTGCCCGATCGGCACCGTCCGGTCGAGGATATTCCGCGCGCGCGAGGCGATCGCCGACCGGCTGCGGCCTTTGCTTGAGACGCGCAAGGACAGAAGGTGGTGACGCATGAAGGAAAAACTCTCGGCGCTGATTGACGGGGAGCTTCAAGGCAACGATTGCCAGGCACACCTTGGCCGGCTCAGGACCGACACCGAGTTGCGTCGAGCGTGGGATGCCTACCACCTGATCGGCGATGCACTCAGGGGCCATGTCGGCGCCGATTTCACCGATCGCGTTGTGGCCCGCCTCCAAGAAGAACCCACCGTTCTCGCCCCGCAGCGGAGGAAGATGACCGCGGCCAAACGGGTGGCTTGGTACGCGATGTCGGCCGCTGCGAGCGTCGCCGCCGTGACTCTGGTCGTCTTGACCGCTTCCTCCGGCTGGCGCGCCGAGCCGCAACTCGCTGCCGGCCCCGAGACCGGCGTCTCGGGGCCCGTGACCACCGTGGCCGCCAGCGTGTCCGCGACCGACGCAGGACCGCTCTTGGTCGGGGTCGAAGTCGAGAACTATCTGCTCGCCCACCAGCCGTACTCCCACATCAGCGCCATGCAAGGCATCGTGCCCTACGCGCGCACCGTGGCTGACGGGCGCCGGGCCGTGCGGAAATGATCCTGCCGCGCGCGCGGCGTTTATTCGGACCGCTCGGGGTTCTGCCGTTCCTGCTCCCGGTATCCGCGGCGATAGCGCAGACCGATACTACTGCGCTGCAATGGCTGCAGCGCATCTACGCGGCCACGCAGAAACTCAGCTACACCGGCACTTTCGTATACCAGCAGGGCCAGCAGGTCGAAACTTCCCGCATCATCCACATCGTCGAGGCTTCCGGACCGCGCGAGCGTCTGGAAACCCTGGACGGCAATCCGCGCGAGATCATCCGCACGGGCGACGAGGTCGTGTGCTACCTGCCGGCGAGCACGACGGTCAAGATCGACAAGCAGCCGGGTCGCCGCGCGTTTCCCGAGATCCTTTCGGAGCAGCTCAAGGACTTGTCCGAAAACTACAGCATCAGGAAAGGCGAGGTTGAGCGCGTCGGAGGCTACAGTTGCCAGGTCATCGCATTGGAGCCTAAGGACCGGATGCGGTACGGCCACCGGCTCTGGGCTGACCTCAATACCGGCATGCTCTTGAAGGCGAAGACCTTCGACGAGAAGAACGATGTGCTGGAACAGTTCGCGTTCACGCAGATCCAGATCGGCGGCAACATCGGACGCGATCAGCTGAAGTCGCGTTATTTCCGCCAGAGCCGGGACTGGCGGGTCGAGGATTCGGGCACGACGCGCGCCAATCTGGCGGAAGCGGGCTGGACGATCCGTTCCAGGCCTGCGGGCTTTCGCACGGTGACCGAGCTGGTGCGCACCATGGGCGGCACGAGCGGCGTCGGCCATATCGTGCTCTCCGACGGGCTTGCCGCGATCTCGGTTTTTATTCAGCCTGCGACGAGCAAGCAGCCGGGGCCGCAGCCGGGCCTGATGCGCCAGGGTGCAATCAACGTCTATGCGCGCCCGGTTGGAAGCTACTGGGTCACCGTGGTCGGCGAAGCTCCCCCGGAGAGCGTAAAATACATCGCCGACTCAGTGGAATACCGCAGGTAAGAAAAACACGAGACCCGGACGCGGGCTCATGATCGATGAGCCGGGTCGCCCGCGCGGATTCCGCCGAAACCCGAAATCAAGGACGTCACGATGGCGAGAGCGCTGCTTTTCTACCTGCTGCTGTGGATGCCTTCCGCGCTGCTCGCACAGGGGCGCGAGCTTCCGGATTTTACCGAGCTCGCGGAGAAGCAGGGCCCGACCGTCGTCAACATCAGCACCACTCAGGCGCGCGAGCGCCGCGCCGGGCCGCAAATCCCCAACATCGAGGAAGACGATCCCCTCTACGACTTCTTCCGGCGCTTCATCCCGCGCCCGCCGGGTCCCGGGCAAGGCCCGGGGCAAGGCCCGCGCGAGTTCGAAAGCCGCTCGCTCGGATCGGGCTTCATCATCAGCACCGACGGCTACATTCTAACCAACGCGCACGTGGTCGATGCTGCCGATGAAGTCACGGTGAGCCTCACCGACAAGCGCGAATTCAAGGCGCGCGTCATCGGAGCAGATCGGCGCACGGATCTCGCGCTGATCAAGATCGAGGCGACAGGCCTGCTTGCCGTGAGAATGGGTGATCCGAATCGACTCAAAGTCGGCGAATGGGTCGTCGCAATCGGCTCGCCATTCGGCTTCGACAATACCGTGACCGCAGGCATCGTGAGCGCCAAGGGCCGCAGCCTTCCCCAGGAGAGCTTCGTGCCGTTCATCCAGACCGACGTCGCGATCAATCCGGGCAATTCAGGCGGGCCGCTGTTCAACATGCGGGGCGAAGTCGTGGGCATCAATTCGCAGATCTACAGCCGCACCGGCGGGTTCATGGGGCTGTCCTTCGCCATCCCGATCGATGTCGCCATGGACGTGCAGGGCCAGCTGCGCCAGTTCGGCCGCGTAAGCCGGGGACGGATCGGCGTCGTGATCCAGGAAGTCTCGAAAGAGCTTGCCGAGTCGTTCGGCCTTCCCAGGCCTGCGGGGGCGCTCGTCAGCGGCGTCGAGAAAGGGGGGCCGGCTGAAAAGGCCGGCGTGGAAACGGGTGACATCATTCTCAAGTTCGACGGCAAGCC
Organism: Betaproteobacteria bacterium; assembly: GCA_005881355.1. Taxonomy (GTDB): domain Bacteria; phylum Pseudomonadota; class Gammaproteobacteria; order Burkholderiales; family SG8-39; genus VBDM01. The sequence continues at coordinate 2,853 of VBDM01000093.1, read as the reverse complement.
GGTATCGACTTCGAGCGAGCTGCCGCGGATCGTCGGCAACACCAAGCCCGGCAGCAAAGCGAGCGTCGAAGTCTGGCGCAAGGGCGTGACCCGGGAGATTGCCGTCACCGTCGGCGAGCTGCCCGAGGACCGCGTCGCGAGCCGCGGCGAGCGGCGCGGAAAGCCGCCGGAGCAGGCGGCCAATCGTCTCGGGTTCGCCGTGGTCGATCTCACCGCCGAGCAGAAGCGCGACCTGAAGTTGAGGGGCGGCGTGATCGTTGAGGAGGTCCGCAACAATCGGCGCGCCGACGTGCGCTCAGGCGACGTGATCACGGCGGTCACCAGCAGAGGCCAGACCACCGAAGTGAAGTCCGCCGAGCAGTTCAACAAGCTGCTCGCGCAGTTGGAGCGCAACGCCACTCTTACGCTTCATGTGCGACGTGGCGAGCAAAATCTCTTCGTCACCGTCAAAGGCGAGGCGGCACCTGGATAAGGGCCTGGAGTCGGACCGGTTCATCCGCTCCCTGCGCTTACTGCAAAGTCCGCTGCATATCTCTTCGAAATACGCTAAAATTCAAAGTCTTGGAACCGGGAAAGGGTGCTGAACGGCACCCTTTTTTGTACGCCGCGATGCAGCACATCCGCAACTTTTCGATCATCGCTCACATCGACCACGGCAAATCGACGCTCGCCGACCGCTTCATCCAGCGCTGTGGCGGGCTGCCCGAGCGCGAGATGTCGGAGCAGGTGCTCGACACGATGGACTTGGAGCGCGAGCGCGGAATCACCATCAAGGCGCAGACCGCGGCGCTCAATTACACGGCGCACGACGGGCAGACCTACAACTTGAATCTCATCGATACGCCGGGCCACGTCGATTTTTCCTACGAGGTATCGCGCTCGCTCGCCGCATGCGAGGGCGCTTTGCTGGTCGTGGACGCGAGCCAGGGCGTAGAGGCGCAGACGGTGGCCAACTGCTACACCGCGATCGAGCAGGGGGTGGAGGTCGTCCCGGTGCTCAACAAGATCGACCTCCCCTCGGCGAATTCGGAGCGCGTCATCCAGGAAATCGAGGACGTCATCGGCATCGAGGCGAAAGACGCGGTGCGCGCGAGCGCCAAGACGGGCGAGGGCGTGGAGGATATTCTGGAGGCCGTGATCCATCGCATCCCGCCTCCCAAAGGAGATCCCGATGCGCCGCTGAAGGCGTTGATCATCGATTCTTGGTTCGACAACTACGTCGGCGTGATCATGCTGGTGCGCCTGGTGGACGGAATTATCCGGCCGAAGGACAAGCTGCTCCTGATGTCAACGCAGGCGGTTCACCTGTGCGAGCAAGTCGGCGTGTTCACGCCCAAGTCACAAGGCCGCGAGCTGCTTTCGGCCGGAGAGGTGGGGTTCGTCACGGCCGGAGTGAGGGAGCTCCAGCATGCGCGCGTCGGCGACACCATGACCTCCGCGAGTCGTCCCGCAGCTTCACCGCTGCCGGGCTTCAAGGAGATCAAGCCTCAGGTGTTCGCCGGGCTCTATCCGGTCGAGGCGAGCGAGTACGAGGCGCTGCGTGACGCGCTGGAGAAGCTGAAGCTCAACGACGCTTCGCTGCATTACGAGCCCGAGACCTCTCAGGCGCTCGGTTTCGGCTTTCGTTGCGGGTTTCTGGGCCTGCTGCACATGGATATCGTGCAGGAGCGCCTCGAGCGCGAATACGACATGGCGCTCGTGACCACGGCTCCGACTGTGGTGTACGAGGTCGAGCTGCACGAGGGCACGGTCGCTCGCGTCGAGAATCCCGCCAAGATGCCCGAGCCGACGAAGATCAAGGAGATCCGGGAACCGATCATCGAGACGACCATCTTCGTGCCTCAGGAATACGTCGGCGCGATCATCACGCTGTGCACGCAGAAGCGCGGCGTGCAGCGCAACATGCAATACCACGGCCGCCAGGTGGTGCTCACCTACGACATGCCGCTCAACGAGGTGGTGATGGATTTTTTCGACAAGCTCAAATCGGCGAGCCGCGGCTACGCCTCGCTCGACTACGAATTCAAGGAGTACCGCGCCGCCGACATGGTGAAGCTCGACATTCTCATCAACGGCGAGCGGGTCGATGCGCTCTCGCTCATGGTGCACCGGGAAAACGCGGCGTACCGCGGCCGGGATCTCGTTTCGCGGATGCGCGAGCTCATCCCGCGGCAGATGTTCGACGTGGCCGTGCAGGCCGCGATCGGCTCGCATATCATCGCGCGCGAGACCGTCAAGGCCCTGCGCAAGAACGTGCTGGCCAAATGCTACGGAGGAGACGTGACCCGCAAGAGGAAGCTGCTCGAGAAGCAAAAGGCGGGGAAGAAACGCATGAAACAGGTCGGGACGGTGGAAATACCCCAGGAGGCGTTCCTCGCGATACTTCAGGTGGAGAGCAAATGAATTTCGCCCTGATACTGTTCGTGCTGCTGCTCTTCACGGGGGCGTTTGCCCTGGCCGACGCCGTCTATTTCCGCAAGCAGCGCGGCGCGGACGAAAAGGAACCCTGGTGGATCGAATATCCGAAGAGCTTTTTTCCCGTCATTCTCATCGTGTTCCTGCTGCGCTCGTTCCTGGTCGAGCCGTTCAAGATACCCTCCGGCTCGATGGTGCCGACCCTCGTGGTGGGGGACTTCATCCTCGTCAACAAATTCGCCTACGGCATCCGGATTCCGCTCGTCAACAAGAAAATCGTCGACGTCGGGGAGCCCAGGCGCGGCGACGTGATGGTGTTCCGCTTTCCCGAGGATCCCACGCTCGACTACATCAAGCGGGTGATCGGCGTCCCCGGGGACAAGATCGTCTACGCGAACAAGCGGCTCTTCATCAACGGCGTGGAGCAGCCGCACAGGC
>VBDM01000008.1 GCA_005881355.1 Betaproteobacteria bacterium | reverse complement strand
GACGCTCTCATGCAACACCGAAATCCAGCTCCCGCCGCGCAAGATCATCGAGGATGCCTCGCACCTCTACCAGCCGGGCGTCCGCCGCAAGCTCGGCCTGCTCGAGTGGCCGGCCCTGATCAGGAAGCTCGACTCGATCGATCCGTCGTACCGCGAGTAAGCGGGAATCATGAAGGCCAGGCGCGTCGCCGCATTTTTAGCGCTCTCGGCATCCTGGAGTCTCGCGCAGGCGCAGAGCTTTCCTGGCAAGCCGATCAGGGTCATCGTTCCTTCGATCGCCGGAAGCTCTCCCGATGTGCGCGTCCGCCAGATCGCGCCGAAGCTGAGCGAGGCGGTCGGTCAACCCGTCATCGTCGATAACCGCCCCGGCGCCAACGGCGCCATCGCCGCGCAGCAGGCAGCCAAGGCCGCGCCGGACGGCCACACGCTGTTCTTTGCGCTCATCAACAACGCCGTCAACGATCTCCTGAATCCGGATAGCTGCTGCCGGCTCAACCACGAGCTCGCGCCCGTCGTCCACTTCACCGTGACGCCGCTCGCCATGGTGGTTCATCCCTCCGTGGCCGCGAGCTCTCTCAAGGAGTTCGTGCAGCTCGCAAAATCGAAACCCGGGGCCCTGACTTATTCCTCGGGCGGTCCGGGCAGCGCCACGCAGTTGCTCGGCGAATGGATCAAGTCGGCGAGCGGCATCAGCGTTCTCGAGGTGCCTTACAAGTCGGTGGGTGCCGAAATTCCCGATCTTCTCGCCGGCCAGGTCACGGCCGGATACCTGGTACCGAACGCGATCGCCCCGCATGTCCGGGCGGGAAAGCTCCGTGCGCTGGCGGTCGCGGGCCCCGCGCGCGTCCCCGTCTTCCGAGACGTACCGACCATGGCGGAAGCCGGGCTCCCCGGCGTCGAAGCGAGCGTATGGAACGGCTATTTCGTTCCCGCGGGCACGCCGCAGCCGATCATTCAGGTTCTGAACCGGGAACTGCTGCGTACCTTCAGCGCCCCCGAGGTGCGCGAGCAGGTTGCGGCGACCGGCGGGGAAATCGTCGGGGGGCGGCCCGAAGAATTCGCCGCCTTCATCCGCTCGGAAATCGCGAAGTGGGGTAAAGTCATCGCCGACGCCGGAATCAAGCTGCAATGAAACCGGACCCGGCATAAGACAAGCGTCGCTCAACCCGAGGAGGCTGTCATGACAGGACTATCCGCGCTGTGGCTCCCGATCCTGCTGTCGTCGGTGATCGTCTTCATCGTCAGTTCCGTGATCCACATGGCGCTGCCTTGGCACAAGAACGACTACCTCAAGGTACCGAACGAAGACAGGCTGATGGACGCAATGCGCCCGCTCGCCGTGCCGCCGGGCGACTACATGGTCCCCCGTCCTTCGGGCAGAGAGGAGATGCGTTCGCCGGCGTTCGCCGAAAAAATGAAAAAGGGCCCGGTGATGGTGCTGACGGTGGTCCCGAGCGGTCCCGGATCGATGGGAAAAAGCCTCGTCCTCTGGTTTCTCTATTCCGCGGTCGTCGGGCTGTTCGCTGCGTACCTAGCGGGACGCGCCCTGCGCGCCGGCGCGTCCTACCTTCGCGTCTTCCAGCTCGTCGGCGCCGCTGCGTTCCTCGGATACGCGGTCGCCCTATGGCAGATGTCGATCTGGTATCGCCGCAAGTGGAGCACCACCGTCAAGGCGACCGTCGACGGATTGGTCTACGCGCTCCTGACCGCAGGCACGTTCGGATGGCTGTGGCCGCGCTAGGCCGGGCAGGGGGGCTTGACCGTCCTGCCGCGAGCTATCGTTTCCAGAACTCGCGCGTGGCGATCCTCGCGCCTTCGGCCATCGCCGCCATCTTCGCCCACACCACGTCCGGATCCACTGCGGCCTGGCCGACCCAGGTGCCGTAGCCGCAGTCGCTCCCGGCGATGACGTTCTCGCGGCCGACGAGCCTCGCGTAGCGGCCGATGCGCTGCGCGACGAGCTCGGGATGCTCGATGAAGTTGGTCTTCGACTCGAGCACGCCGGGGATCAGCACTTTGCCCTCGGGGAGCTTCACGGCCTCGAAGACCTTCCACTCGTGGGCGTGGCGCGGGTTGGCGGCTTCGAACGAAATTCCGCTCGGCCGCGCGAGGAACACGAGATCGATGATCTGCTCGAGCGGCACGTCGCAGTGGTGCGGGCCTTCGTAGTTGCCCCAGCACAAATGCATCCGCAGTCGCTCCGGCGGGACGTTCGCGAGCGCGTGGTTGAGCGCCTCGGCGTATTGGATGTGCCGGCCCATGGCGAGGTCCGGGCAGTCGATCTGAAGGATGATGCCAGCCTTCGCCACGGTCTCGTACTCTTGCCGCATCGCCTCGGCGATGGCGAAGAGATAGGCCTCCTGGCTCGGATAGTGGTCGTTCCTGAAAAAAAGCCCGATCACTCCGGGCGAGGCGGCGCTCATGAACATTTCCTGCGCCTTTACTCTGCCGAATCCCGCCTTGAGGTTGTCGACGTCGTGCCTCGCGGCCTCGGGATCGCGCACGCTGATCGGCGCGTTGCATCCGGGGGTTTTCCGTCGCGAGCGCCCGGGGTCGCCGAACACCCGCCTGGCGAGGTTCGGGAATTCGACGAGGTCCTGGTAGACGAAGGTGTTGCCGGCGCCGCCGAAACCGTTCAAGCGGTCCTTGACGTAGGTCGCGTAGCTCGGCTTGCTCATCTCGCCGTCGTTGACGACGTCGACGCCCGCGGCGGCCTGCTTGTGCACCACTTCTTCCACCGCCGAGCGGATGCGCGCGGCGAGCGCCGCGCGGTCTACCGGCACGCCCTCCTCTTTCGCGTACATCATGCGAACGAGGTCCTCGGGGCGCGGCAAACTCCCCGTGTGCGTGGTGAGAAAACGCCCGGCACTGCGTTGCATGGGCTTACTCGGGGCCTTCCTTCTTACCGCTCGCGCCCGGCCGCTGCCATTGATCTTTTTTCTTCCTCTCCTCGAGCGCCCGCTTGATTCGTTGCTCGACATCCTCCTGCGAGGAAACCGCGAAGAGCTTGTCGGTGTCCGCCTTGTACTGCGCCATCGTGTCCTCGTCCGCGACGCGCGCCCTCTCGGCGACCCGGATCCTTTCGGCCCGCACCGCGAGGAGATTCCTCATCATCCGCCTGAGGATGTAGAGCGCGACGAGCGCGACGGCGGCGACGGCGACGATGCCCGCCCCCGTCCAGAAGGGATCGCAGGCGGGCGCGGACGCCGGCGCCCGCGCGCACTGCAACGAGTAAGCCCACAAGACTTCGAGCCGCCGTATCGTTTCCATCGCGCACGAGTCTACGCAATGCCACCCGCCGCCACAAGAAGCGAACCAGATTTGCGCAGGAGCTCCGGCCCGCCCCGCAGGGGCTGATCATCGCTTCCAGAGGGTTTGAAACCGCGTCGCGACCACCTGTTCGTACGCCGGGGGCCGCACGAGAAGCCCCGTCTCCCTCGCGAAGGCGTTGAGGGCGTGCACCGTGTCCGCCGAGATCTCCGCGTCGTAAAACGGCGCGTCGCGCCGCACGAGCTCGGCGATGAGGGCGAGCTCCGCCGGAGGAAAATGTCTCTTCGCCGCCTCGGCGGCAAGCGAGGGATCGCTCCTCAGCGCGCCCTGCGCCCCGACGACGGCGCGCACCGCCGCCGCGACCTCTTCGCGCCGCTCGTCGATCGATTTCCGCGTCGTGACGAGCGCCGGGAAGGTGTAGTGCTGCGAGCCCTTCGGCCCGTCGCCGCGCCTCGCGTCGACCACCAGCGTCCCCACTCCCCGCCGCAGCGCCACCTCGGCTCCCATGCCGTTCGCCCAAAAGCCGTCCACCGCGCCCTCCTCGAGCGCTTTGGCCGCCGCCAATCCGAAGGAGACGCCGGCGGCCCCGGGCACCGGTCCGATTTTCAGCTCGCGCTCGGGGTCGATGCCGGCCGCAACCAGCATGCGCTTCAAGCCATCCGCCGGGCCGGGCGCCGCGCCGATGCGCAGGCCCGTGAGCGCGCGCAGCTCGCCGCGCTTCGCGCCGAGGTCCTTGCGCACGACGAGGAACCAGTACATGTTCTGCGAGAGCGCGCAAAGCAGCCTGCACCCGGCCCAGTCGCGAAAAGCGTAGAGCGGCGCGTGCGCGGCGCCGCCGGCGAAATCGAGCCTGCCGTCGCGCAGCTCCTCGAAGGTTTTCGTGACCGGAAAAACGAGCTCGATCGTGGCGTCGAGCCCTTCCTTTGCGAAGAAACCCAGCTCCACGGCCGCGATCGCCGGAAAATACGACGGCGAGACCATGTCGGGGATGGCGATGCGCAGCGGCACGAAATCAGCGCTTCAGCGGCTTGTAACGGATGCGCCTGGGCCGGGCCGCCTCCTCGCCGAGGCGCTTGATCTTGTCGGCTTCGTATTCCTGGTAGTTGCCGTCGAAGAAACTCACTTTCGAGTCGCCTTCGAAGGCGAGGATATGCGTGGCGATGCGGTCCAGGAACCAGCGGTCGTGGCTGATGACGAGCACGCAGCCGGCGAATTCGATGAGCGCGTCCTCGAGCGCTCGCAGTGTTTCCACGTCCAGGTCGTTCGACGGCTCGTCCAGCAGCAGCACGTTCCCTCCGGCGAGCATCGTCTTCGCAAGGTGCACCCGGCCGCGCTCGCCGCCGGAAAGCGTCCCCACCTTCTTCTGCTGGTCGGCCCCCTTGATGTTGAACCGGCCGAGGTAGGCGCGCGAGGGCATCTCGAACTTGCCGACGGTAAGGATGTCGGCGCCGCCGGAGATGAACTCCCATACGGTCTTGTCGCCCTCGAGCGAATCGCGCGACTGGTCCACGTGGGCCATCTTCACCGTGGGTCCGATCGAAATGCTTCCCTTGTCGGCTTTCTCCTTGCCGGTGATCATTCGAAAAAGCGTCGATTTCCCGGCGCCGTTGGGGCCGATGATGCCGACGATCGCCCCTTGCGGCACCTTGAAGGAGAGATCGTCGATGAGCAGGCGGTCGCCGTAGCCCTTGGAGACGCCTTTGAACTCGATCACGGCGTCGCCGAGGCGCTCGGCCACCGGAATGAAGATCTCCTGCGTTTCGTTCCTCTTTTGGTACTCGTACGAGGACATTTCCTCGAAGCGCGCCAGGCGCGCTTTCGATTTCGCCTGGCGGCCCTTGGGATTCTGCCGCACCCATTCGAGCTCCGTCTGCATCGCCCTGATGCGCGCCTGCTCCTGTTTCTCCTCCACCTCGAGGCGCTTCTCCTTCTGCTCGAGCCAGGACGAGTAATTTCCTTCCCAGGGAATGCCGTAGCCCCGGTCGAGCTCGAGGATCCAGCCGGCGGCATTGTCCAGAAAATACCGGTCGTGGGTCACGGCGACGACCGTGCCGGGGAACCGCTGCAGGAACTGCTCGAGCCACTGCACGCTTTCCGCGTCGAGGTGATTGGTCGGTTCGTCGAGCAGCAGCACGTCGGGCTTGGAGAGCAGCAGCCGGCACAGCGCCACGCGGCGCTTTTCGCCGCCCGAGAGCGGCGCGATCTTCTGGTCCCAGGGAGGCAGGCGCAGCGCGTCGGCCGCGACCTCCAGCTGCAGGTCGGCGCTGTCGGCGTGCGCGGCGTTGACGACCGCCTCGAGCTTCGCCTGCTCCGCGGCGAGCTTGTCGAAGTCGGCGTCCGGCTCGGCGTAGGCGGCGTAGATTTCGTCGAGGCGTTTTTTTGCCGCGAGCGTTTCTCCGAGCCCTTCTTCCACCGCTTCGCGCACCGTCTTCCCGGCGTCGAGCTGCGGCTCCTGCGGGAGGTAGCCGATCCTGATGTTCGGAAGCCGGACGACTTCGCCCTCGAAATTCGTGTCCTCTCCGGCCATGATCCTGAGCAGCGTGGACTTGCCCGCGCCGTTGAGCCCCAGCATGCCGATCTTCGCGCCGGGAAAGAAATTGAGCGAGATGTTCTTGAGGATCTGCCGCTTGGGCGGTACGAGCTTTCCGACGCGGCGCAGGGTGTAGACGTATTGAGCCATAGGGCGCGAAGTCTACAGCAAGTGCCGCGCTCGACCCGACGCTAGCTCAGGTTTTGCGCCGCAAACCTCGTCCACATCACGGCCAGCGTAACAACGCCTGCCAGGAACGCGGCGAATCGCAACGGTACGTAATTGAAGGCGATATGGATGAAGGCGTGCACACAGCGGGCGATGACGAAAACCCATGCCAGCGAAACCTGTACGGAGTCGAATCTGCCTGTCGCAAGCATGAGCAGGCACACGACATAGAACAGGACCGGAAGCTCCAGTAGATTCATGTACGCGCGGGCAGGACGTTCGACCCATTCGGCCGGGCTTTCCGCGGTGTAGGTCCGGAAGTAACGCGCCGAGGCCGCTCCGCGGATGACTGCGACATTCCGGTACACGGCCATCAGGAGGCCCACGATCGCCGTGAGGACGACGAGCGCAACTATGGGCTGGATCAGCGCCGCGCCCTGAACAACGGGCGCAGGCGTCGCCCGAACAACGGTCACCAGCACCGCGGTGAAGGCCGCGAATACCACTCCGATCATCATGTACGTTGCACCGATAGTTTTGGGACGCATCTGGATTTCCCCTATTAGGCTCAGCGAACCGGCAGGGCCACGATGAAACAGCTGCCTCGCCCGCTCCGCGGCACGCAGCGCGCCTCGCCCCCATGCCGCCGCGCGATCTGCCGCACCAACGCAAGCCCCAGCCCCGCGCCCTTGATCTCCTCGGTTCCCGCATGGCGGTAGAACGGGTCGAACACGCGCTCCCGCTCGGCCTCGGGAACGCCCGGGCCATGGTCGCAGACTGCTATTTCCGCAACGTCCCCGGTACGGGAAACGCGCATTCCGATCGGCGGAGCGCCATGGCATTTTGCGTTTTCCAGGAGGTTGCGGAGCATCCGGCGCAGCAGCCGCGAATCGCCGCGCACCGTGACCGGCTCACCGTCTAGCGGGACGTCCTCGTATCGCGCGCATTCTTCCGCAGCGAGCGCGAGCAGGTCCACCTCTTCGTCAGCCTCCCGTTCCTTCACCGCGTCGAGGCGGCTGGCGAGCAGGATCTCGTCGATCAACGCGTCGAGCTCGGCGATGTCCTGCTCGAGCCCGGCTTTGCGCTTCGAGTCGGCGTTCTCCTTCATCAGCTCGACCGCCATGCGGATGCGCGTGAGGGGCGTGCGCAACTCGTGCGAAGCGTTGGCAAGCAGCGTCTTGTGCGCGCCGACCAGCTCCTCGATGCGGCCCGCGGCCCGGTTGAAGCTCTCGGCGAGCTGCGCCACCTCGTCGTTGCCTTCGACCTTGACGCGCGCCGAGAGCTCGCCCGCCCCCAGCGCCTCGACGCCCGCCTGCAGGCGCTCAAGGCGCGAAGTCAGCCGGCGCACCGCCGGGTAGGCGCCGACGCCGACCGCGAGCGCGAGCAGCGCCAGCACGAGGAACAGCCCGTAAGGGGCATGCCGGTGGCCGCTCGGCGCGCGCGCCTCGAGCCACCTGCCGTCGGGCAGGTGTACCGCCCAAGCGGGGTCGCGCCAGCGGCGAATCCAGCCGCCGCGCTCTCGGCCTGCCTCGGGTGCAGGCAGCGGCGCGCCCACCGCGGCGAGCGGGGAGCGGTCCGGAGCGAAGAGCGCGATGTCGGCGCGCAGGTTGGCGGCGAGCTTCTCGAGCGCCGCCTGCTGCTCGGTCTTCGGCGCGCCCGCGGGCGGCAGCGCGTTTTGCGCGAGCGTCGCCACCGCTTCGTAGGCCTGGCTCCACGGGCCGTCCTCGCCGAACGCCCGCCAGAGCAAGCCCGCGGCGAGCGCGAACACGGCGAGACTCGCGAGCACCGCGAGATAGATGCGCAGGTACAGGCGGCGCATCAGTCCTGCGCCTTCGCAAAGACATAACCCGCGCCGCGCACCGTCACGATGCGGCGCGGCCTCTTCGGGTCGTCCTCGATCGCCGCGCGGATGCGCGACACGTGCACGTCGATCGAGCGGTCGAAAGCTTCCAGCGGCTCGCCTTTGAGGAGGTCCATCAGCGCTTCCCTCGAGAGCACGCGGCCGGCGTTCTCGGCGAGCGCCACGAGCAGCGCAAACTGGTAGCCGGTAAGCGACCGCATCTCGCCCTCCACGCGCACCGCGCGCGCATCGCGGTCGATCTCGAGGCGTCCGAACCGCAGCGGCTTCGCAGCGGCCGCGCTCTTGCCCCGGCGCAGGATCGCGCGCAGCCGCGCGAGCAGCTCGCGCGGCTGGAACGGCTTGGGCAGATAGTCGTCGGCGCCGATCTCCAGGCCGACGATGCGATCCGCCGCGTCGCCGCGCGCGGTGAGCATCAGCAGCGGAACATCCGACCTCGCGCGCAATTGCCGGCATACCTCGAGGCCGTCCATGTCAGGAAGCATCAGGTCGAGCACCAACGCATCGAAGGGTTCGCGTGCGAGCCGATCCAGGCCCGAGCGGCCCTGCGCGGCGATCGAAACGCGAAAACCCGCCTCGCCGAGGTACTCGGACACCATCTCAGCGAGGCGGGCGTCGTCTTCGATCAGGAGAATGCGCTCAGCCATGCCTCCCTAGAGCCACCGTCGGGTTTCTGCACGGTATGCACTGTATGCGTAGCCGAATTGCGCCGCAAGCCATCGCTTTCTCGGGCACGGCGAACTCAGCCGTGTCGCCACCCGCCGCGATGTTTCTCGATGCGCGCGGCGAGCTCCTTGCGCTGCGCGGGGGTGAGCACCTCGGCAGCGTCGGCGAGCGCTTGCGCGATGCGCCGCGATGCCTGCTCGGCGAGCTGAAGGTGCTCGGCGCGCAACGCTTCGATCGCGGCGCGGTCGACGGCGTCCCCGGTAAGCAGCTCGACCGTTCGCTTGCGCGCATCCTGTATTTTGTCGCGGAGCGGCAGCAGGTCTTTCGCTGCCTGCTTCACGATCGGCCCGAGCTTCGCTTTCTGCTCGTCGGTGGCGTCGATCTCGACGTACAAGTGCTTGAGCATGCGCTCGAGGTGCTCGTCTACCGTCGCGGGATCGAGCGGGCCGACCCCGAAGCTGCTGCGGTGCCAGCCGCAGCGTCCGCCGCCCTGGGCGTAGGCCTTGATGCCGATTCCGGCGGCGATGCCGCCGATCAGCGTTGCGATCGCCGCGCGCTTGAAGAATCGCCGGCGTTTTTCGGGGTCGCGGGTTTGCGCGGTGTTTTCCATGATCCGTCCTTTCCTGGGTTACGGGGAACGTCTCCCCTGGCGAAGCAGTCTCGCGCCGGCCGGTAAGCGGGGTTTGTCGGCCAGGTAAAGTTATGTAAAGCCGCTCGGGGCGATTGTCGAAAGTCCTGACGCTCTTTCCGAAAATCCCGAGGCGCCACGGGGAATTTCCCCGATAGCCGGCGCGTGCTGCGGCCGTTAATGTTGCAGGTGCCGACCGGGACCCCGGCATGCGGTCAGGCGGGAGGAGCGCCGGGGTCAAATTTTCCCGACCGGGCATCGCGACTCCGCGGGGCTCGGCGCCTGCCTGGGTCGGGCCCGCTAGAATCTCGTCTCTCGCTCTCGTTCAGGGTTCGCTCACTCCGTGCCCGAGCTTCCCGACATCACCGTCTACATCGACCACCTCGAGTCGCGTCTCGTTGGGCAGACGCTCGAGCGCGTGCGGCTCCTCAATCCCTTCGTGCTGCGCAGCGTGACGCCGCCGATCGCCGCCGCCGAGGGCAAGAAGGTCACCGGCGTGCGCAGGCTCGGCAAGCGCATCGTGATCGCGCTCGAGAGCAATCTGTTCCTCGTGCTGCATCTCATGATCGCGGGGCGGCTGCGCTGGGTTGGGAAAGACGCGAAGCTTCCGGGCCGGATCACACTCGCCGCTTTCGAGTTTCCGGGCGGCACACTCATCTTTACGGAGGCGGGAACCAAGCGCCGCGCCTCGATGCACCTCGTCGAGGGCGAAGCGGCGCTCGCGGCGATGGATCCGGGCGGGCTCGAAGTCCTCGAGTCCGGTCTGGAAGAATTCGCCGCCCGGCTCAAGCGGGAAAATCACACCCTCAAGCGCGCGCTCACCGATCCCCATCTTTTCAGCGGCATCGGCAACGCCTATTCGGACGAGATCCTGCACCGCGCGAAGCTCTCGCCGGTTGCGCTCACCTCCTCGCTCTCCGAAGCCGAGGTTGCGCGGCTCTACGACGCGACGCGGGCGACGCTCACAGAGTGGACCGAGCGGCTAAGAAGGGACGCAGGGGAATTTCCCGAGAAGGTCACCGCCTTCCGCGAGGGGATGGCGGTGCATGGGCGTTTCGGCAAGCCCTGCCCCGCGTGCGGATCGCCGGTGCAGCGGATCGTCTACGCGGAGAACGAGACCAACTATTGCGCGCGCTGCCAGACCGGCGGCAGGATCCTCGCCGACCGCGCGCTGTCGCGCCTCCTCAAGAAAAGCTGGCCGCGCTCGATCGACGAGCTCGAGTGAGTTCGGATTTGCGCTGGCCGGGATGACCGCTATTACACGGAGCCGGCGCCCCCGCGGGTGAGCCGCGCCATCATGTTCTCGACGATGCGGTCGCAGCGCGCGCCGGCGAAAGCGAATGCATCCTCGTAAGCGAGGTCGATCTCTTTCGAGAGCGCCTCGCGCAGAAGTCCCTTCGCGCGGAAAAAGCGCGTGCGCACCGTGGCCTCCGGGATGCCGAGCGCGCCCGCCGTTTCTTCCACGGAGAGCTCCTCGACCGCGCGCAGCACGAACACTGCGCGGAACGCGCCCGGCAGATCGTCGATCTTGGCCTCCAGCAGCCGGCGCGTCTCCGAGCGCAGCGCGGCGCGCTCCGGGCGCTCGGACGGCTCTGGTTGTTCAGGCGTTTCCTGTTCCATGTTCTCCCCCCCATATCCGTGTTCTTGTTCCGCCCCGCTCTCGAGCAAGATCACCTCGGCGCCGCGGTTGCGTTTGCGCAGCCGCGTGACGGCCTCGTTCACCACGATGCGCACGAGCCAGGTCGAAAGCTTCGCCTCGCCCCGGAAGCGGCCGATCGCGCGATAGGCGAGGAGGTACGCCTCCTGCACCGCGTCCTCGGCCTCGGCATCGTCCTTGAGGACGCTGCGCGCCGTGCGGTAGAGCCTCTGATTGTAGCGCCGCATCAGGACCCTGAACGCCTCGTGGTCCTGCGCTGCGACGCGTCGTGCGAGCTCGGCGTCGGGTAATTTGTCGTCGATAGCTGAAGCCGCTACCGCACGCATATGGACCTCTCCGCGCTCAGTGCGCCGGTTGTGCCCCATTAGATGACGGTGAGGGGCTAAGCGTTCCCGTCCGGCGCGGACACGCCTAGGGATCAGCTATGGACGATGACGCCGACCACGACAGCCGTGTCGAGGATGACCCAGCCGACGCAGGCGAGGTAAATGGTCTTGTCGTGCTTTTGAAGCCCATAGACGAACCACAGGCATGCGCCGATCAGATACGAAACCCAGGACACGAGCGAGACGCCGCCGGCGTTGCCTCCGACCCAGATGGTCAGCACCTGCGGCACGGTCATGAGCATGGTGAAGACGGAAAGGCCCCGCAGGATCTTTTCCAGCCCGCTGGCGGGTTGCGGGCCGTTCGGCGCCGTCACGCAGGCACCATCGGCTGGAAGCATCGTCATGGCATCGCTCCTTGTGACATGCGCTCATCGGGCCGCCCGTCTGCTACGCATCTTTGGTCAGTTTGTCGTCGCGGATGCCGGGGTGGCTGTCCGCGGCGGAGTGACGCTTTGCCCCTTCGTCATACCAATACAGCTTTTGAGCCTCTTCCCCTTGAGTGAGCTTGTGCGTGCCATCGCAGAACGGCAAGTTGCCGGAGAGCCCGCAGCCGCAAATGTACTGGGACTCGCCGCCGACGGTCACCGCGGAGGGCTTGTTGCGAAAGCGCTTGACGAGTCTCGCCATGATTTGCTCCTTTAAACGTCGCCCGCCTGAATTCACACAATATATGACAAACGGGGCGCTCGAGGGAGCATCGTCCCCCGGCGCCCCGCAACTTCGTTTCTCTACAGCGACTTCAGGTACTCGATCAGATCGATCTTCTCCTGCTGCATCAGCCCGAGCCTGAAGAAGCTGTCGTAGTGCTCGACAACATCACTCAGCGTCGCAAAGCGGCCGTCGTGGAAGAAGCCGCCTTTCTGGTGCGTCCAGAGTCCGGCAAGCGGGGCGGTGCGGTACATATGCGTCGGCGACCGGTCGGCCTGAAAAGAGTCGATGCCGATCTCGCTGGGCGCATGCAGATTGTGCCCCGGCTCGGTGAAGAGCGGCGGAACGTGGCAGGTCGCGCACTTTCCCCTTCCATCGAAGACTTCCTTCCCGCGCGCCGCCTCCATCTCGTCAAAACTGCCCGCCGGCGGCTTCGGCGCGGGGATGGCGATCTGATAGAAATGAAGAGCGGGCAGTTTCGATGTGATCAGGTCAGGCGTGCCCCGCGTATTGCCCGAGCCGGTCCGTGCGGACACCGGATACTGAGCCGCGTTGTTGAGCCGCGCGTCGAAGAAAGTGCCCGAGCCGTGCATCTCGGTCGCGGCGACGTAGGCGTTCCAGTACGGGACGGACCCGAAGCCGGTCCAGGTATGGAGGTTCACGCCGGCGAGGCCGAACGCGGGTGGAATCAGCGTGCCCGCCTGCCCTCCGTCGGGCCGGAAGCCTTTGCCGTCCTTGTCCAGTATCGCATCGAATCGTCCGGGGCCCCAGCTGGTGAGCACCGCCTTCACCGTCGCCTCGTTGACGCCGAGAAGACGGGTGAAAGGGCTCAAGTCCGGGGCGAGCGAAACGATGAGACCTATATTCAGGTCGCGGTTGGCCCAGCCGTCGAGCCGCTTCCCGATGCCGGGCGCGAAGGAGTTATCGACGGTCGAATGGCAGAGGGCGCACTGGGCGCCCAGGGACGTGATCTTCCCGGTGTCGTCGAAAACCCCGGTCAATCCGACCACGGCATTGAGCTTGAGCAACGCGAGCGTCGTCGCGGGATCGTCGAGATTGACCTGGCCCGCTTTAATCTGCCTCTTGAGCAGATCGGGCAAGGCATCCGAGTCCACTTTGAGGCCGACCGCCAGAGCGGTCCTCGGACTCACTCCCCCTCCCACGCCGCCGTTTTGCGCGCCGGCGATGGCCTTGTGCAGCTGCAAGGCACCGCCGAAGAAGGCCTCGGAGCCGAACGTATCGAAGCGAAAGATTTGCCTGCCTTCCTCGACCGCCCGTCGCGCGTGTGCATTGATCAGGCGATCGTTCGGGGGGAGCTCGTCCTCGGCCGCCCGCGCCCGGGCGCTTCCTTTTTCCCCGGTGTCGACCCCGAACCCGGTGAGAAGCGCGACACCGAGCAGGAGAAAACCCACAATGGACGGAATGGCTTTATGTCTCATGTGCGATCCTTTCTGAAGATGTTTGATCTGTCTGCGGGCCTTTTGCGCAATAGTCGAGCTTCGTTGCGTCTCGCTTTTACCGGCTCATAGGCTGATCGGTCCCCCCGTGACCGATTAGATGAAGACACGGGGCGCCGCGTTCCCGGCTTCGAAGATTGCCCCTACAGGCAACACAGGAAAGGATTTCGCTGGGCACGTACACCGAGGCGCGATAGCGCCGCCCGGAGCGGCAGAAAATCGCAGATTTGGCGAGGACGTGCGTTCGATCTACGAGCTCGAGTAAAATCCGCCGAACGAGGACACACACCGCGCGCGCGGCGGCGCCAGTCTTGCTAAATATGCGATAGCGTCGTATATTTAGTGAGTGTGGATCCCTCGCGACGCCGAAGCGCGCCTGCGGCGGTCGGCGCGCACCCGACCGGTCGTCGTGTTGACGGGCGCGCGCCAGACCGGGAAGACCTCCCTCTTGCGGCGGCTCTTTGCGAAGCACGCGTTCGTGTCCCTCGACCTGCCCACGGAGGCCGAGCAGGCCGAGAAGGAGCCCGATGCCTTCCTGCGCCGCCACCCCGCCCCCGCGATCATCGACGAGGCGCAATATGCGCCGGGCCTGTTCAGGCACCTCAAAGCGGCGGTCGATGCGAACCGCGGCCGGCACGGACAGTATCTGCTGACCGGTTCGCAAAAATTCACTTTGATGAAAGGCGTCTCCGAATCGCTCGCCGGCCGCGCCGACATCGTCGAGCTGGAAACGCTCTCGCTTGCGGAAATTCGCGGCGCGCTGCCAAGGACCCGTCCGGAGACCGCCATCGTTCGCGGGGGATTTCCGGAGTTGCACGCCAATCCGGAAATCGACTTCGTCGCTTTCTACAACTCCTATCTCGCTACGTACCTCGAGCGCGACGTGCGCTCGCTCGCCAACGTCGGCAGCTTGCGTGATTTCGAACGCTTCCTGCGCGCCTGCGCCTTGCGTTCGGCGAATCTGCTGAACAAAGCCGACCTCGCGCGCGACATCGGCATCGCACCGTCCACCGCCAATCAGTGGCTGTCCGTGCTCGAAGCTTCCGGACAGGCGGTGCTGCTGGAGCCGTGGTTCTCCAACCGCACAAAGTCCATCGTTAAAAGTCCCAAGCTTTACCTCGCCGATACCGGCCTGCTGTGCGCGCTGCTCAATATCCGCTCGGAGGAAGCCTTGCGCCAGTCGCCCTCGGCGGGCGCGGTGTGGGAAACCTTCGTTTTCGCCCAATTGCGCCAACGCGAGCGCAGGGCGCAACGCTCCGGGAGCCTCTTTTTCTGGCGCGACCGCACGCGTGAGGTCGACTTCGTGGTCGACGCGGGCGGCCGGCTGGAGCTGTTCGAGGCGAAATGGACCGAGCTGCCTGCAGCGGGGGATGCCGCCAACCTGGAATTCGTCCGGGACGCAGTGGGGAGAGCGCGGATCGGCGAAGCGGCCGTGGTCTGCCGAGCGCGGAACAGTTTTCCCTTGGCGGGCGGGTTTCGGGCGCTGGCGGTGGCGGACCTCGCGTAGAGGAAGCCGACCGGATTGGCCGCCGGGTGAGCTTCGGGGCCCGGCAGGTCAAAGTAAAATAGCCGCATGCTGCAACGCCGCTCCGCCGCCGCGATCGTCATCCGCGGCGCGCGCCAGAATAATCTCAAGAATCTCTCGCTCGAGCTGCCGCTGAACGAGCTCGTCGTCGTGACCGGGGTCTCGGGTTCGGGGAAGTCCTCGCTCGTCTTCGACACGCTCTACGCGGAAGGGCAGCGGCGCTACGTCGAGACTTTCAGCCCATACGCGCGGCAGTTCCTCGACCGCATGGACAAGCCGCAGGTCGACGCGATCGAGGGGATTCCGCCCGCGATCGCGATCGACCAGACCAATCCCGTGCGCACTTCGCGCTCGACCGTGGGCACGATGACCGAGCTGAACGACCACCTGAAGCTGCTCTTCGCGCGCGCGGGGCAGCTCTTCTGCCGCGGCTGCGCCCGGCCCGTGCGCCGGGACTCGCCTGCATCTGTATACGAACAGCTGTCGGCCCGCGCCAAGGCCGCAGGCGATCCGCGATTGGTGCTCACCTTTCCCGTGACGGTGCCGAAGAATTTCAAGGAGGAGGAAGTGCACTCGCTCCTCAAGGCACAGGGCTACGACCGCATCCACGCGCGCCGCGACGACGTGCTCGAGGTCGTGCAGGACCGGCTGCGCATGTCTTCGGCGGACAAGACCCGGGTGATCGAGGGCATCGAGGCCGCGCTCAAGATCGGACAGGGCAAGGTCAACGTCTATCCTCTCGACGCCGAAGGCGGCGCCGCAGCGCCTTGGCGCTATTCCTCGGGTCTGCACTGTCCCGACTGCGACATCGACTACTCGGAGCCGACGCCCGCGTTGTTCTCGTTCAATTCGCCGCTCGGCGCCTGCGAGACCTGCCGCGGCTTCGGGCGGGTGATCGGCATCGATTACGGCCTCATCGTACCGGACGAATCGAAAACGCTCGCCGAGGGCGCGATTCGCCCGTGGCAGTCGCCGAGCTTCCACGACTGTCAGGACGACATCGAGAAGTACGCAAAGAAGCGCGGTATTCCGCTCGATATCCCGTTCCGCGATCTGAACGCGAAGCAGCGCCACTGGGTGCTGGAAGGCGAGGCGGAATGGGTGAGCTGGCGCAAATCCTGGCCGGGCACCTGGTACGGCGTCGCGCGCTTTTTCCGCTGGCTCGAGACCAAGGCCTACAAGATGCACGTGCGGGTGCTGCTTTCGCGCTACCGCGCCTACACGCCTTGCTCGGTCTGCGCCGGCGCGCGTTTGAAGCCCGGCGCGCTCCTGTGGCGGTTAGGCACGAAGGAGGACGCGGATCGCGTACTCGATCCCGCGAGGCGATTCCTGCCGCAAGGCGCGAAGTTCGGCGAGGACGTGCTGCGCGGGCTTCCGGGCCTGACGGTGCACGACCTGATGCTCCTGCCTGTCGAGCGCTCGCGCTCGTTCTTCGAGGAGCTGCATCTCCCGGCGCCGCTCGATGAAGCCACCGACCTGCTCCTCACCGAGATCCGCGCGCGGCTGCGCTATCTCGTCGAGGTGGGCTTGGGCTACCTCACGCTCGACCGCCAGTCGCGCACGCTCTCCGGCGGCGAGGTGCAGCGCATCAACCTCACCACCGCGCTCGGCACCTCGCTCGTCAACACGCTCTTCGTTCTGGACGAGCCCTCGATCGGCCTGCATCCGCGCGACATGGGCCGCGTGATCGGCGTGATGCAACGGCTGCGCGACGCGGGCAACTCGCTCGTCGTCGTCGAGCACGATCCGCAGATCATGCTGCAGGCAAACCGCATTCTCGACATGGGGCCGGGGCCCGGGGAGCGCGGCGGCGAGGTCGTGTTCTTCGGCGCGCCCGACGAGCTGAAAGCCGCGAAGACAATCACGGCGGAATATCTTTCCGGGAGAAGGCGCGCCCACGGCGGCACGCCATCCTCGGCGATCGACGGCAAAGGGGCGAAGCTCGAATTGCTCGGCGCAGCCGAGCACAATCTGAAGAGCGTCGATGTCGGCATTCCGTTGCAACGCCTCGTGTGCATCACCGGCGTTTCCGGCTCGGGAAAATCGACGCTCGTGCAGGACGTGCTTTACGCCGCACTTCGCAAGGCGAAAGGCAAGCCTACCGAAACCCCGGGAGACTTCAGCGCGCTGAAGGGCGCAGAACACATCGAAGACACGGTGATGGTCGACCAGGCGCCGATCGGCCGCACCACGCGCTCCAATCCGGCGAGCTACGTCGGGGCCTGGAACGCGATCCGCGACATCTATGCGAAGACGCCGCTCGCGAGGGAGCGCAAATACACCGCCGGAACGTTCAGCTTCAACTCGGGCAACGGCCGCTGCCCGAGCTGCGGCGGCAACGGCTTCGAGCACGTGGAGATGCAGTTCCTCTCCGACGTGTACCTGCGCTGTCCCGACTGCAACGGCAGGCGCTTTCGCGATGAAGTCCTCGAAGTCAAAGTCGGAAGGAAATCGATCGCGGACGCCCTCGAGCTTACCGTGTCCGAGGCGATTGTTTTTTTCGACGACCCGGAGGTAAGGCGGGCGCTGAAGCCGCTCGCGGACGTCGGGCTCGAGTACCTCCGTCTCGGGCAGCCCGTTCCGACGCTCTCGGGCGGCGAGGCCCAGCGGCTGAAGCTCGCGGGGCACCTCGCCGGAGCGGCGGTAAAACCGAACGGCGCGCGCGGCTCGCTTTTCCTCTTCGACGAGCCCACGACCGGGCTTCACTTCGACGACGTCGCCAAGCTCCTGCGCGCGTTCAGGCAGCTCATCGCCGCGGGACATTCGCTCGTCGTCATCGAGCACAATCTCGACGTCATCCGCGCCGCCGACTGGATCGTCGACCTCGGACCCGACGGCGGCGATGCGGGAGGCGCAGTCGTGTGCACCGGCACTCCTGCCGAAGTGGCCAGGCACGCGAGCTCGCACACCGGCCGGGCGCTGCGCGAATACGAGACGGCGCTCGGACAACCCGCCGGACTTGCCACCCGCGAGCCGGGCGCTCTGCTCCACGCGGATATCAACGGCGCGATCAGAATCCACAACGCCCGCGAGCACAACTTAAAGAACATCAGCGTCGAGATCCCGCGCAACCGGTTCACCGTCGTGACCGGCGTCTCGGGCTCTGGAAAATCGACGCTCGCCTTCGACATTCTCTTTGCCGAGGGCCAGCGGCGCTACCTCGAGTCTCTCAATGCCTACGCGCGCCAGTTCGTCCAGGGCGCGGCGCGGCCGGACGTGGACGCGATCTTCGGCATCCCGCCCACGGTCGCGATCGAGCAGCGCACCAGCCGCGGCGGCCGGAAGAGCACCGTGGCGACGCTCACCGAGATCTACCACTTCCTGCGCCTGCTCTACGTGAAGCTCGGCGTCCAGCACTGCCCGGACTGCGCGGTCCCGATCGAGCCGCAGAGCGAGGAAGCGATCGCCGCGCGGCTCCTGCGCGATTACAGGGGCGATCGCATCGGCCTCCTCGCCCCGCTCGTCGTCAACAGAAAGGGCTACTACACCGATCTCGCCAAATGGGCGCGCGGAAAAGGCTACGGCTTTCTCCGGGTGGACGGCGAGTTCCTCCCGACCGACAGGTGGCCGCGGCTGTCGCGCTTCAAGGAGCACAGCATCGAATTGCCCGTCGCCGACCTGCGCGTCGACGCCGGGAACGAGTCCGAGCTTCGCCGCGCGTTGTCGCTCGCGCTCGAGCACGGGAAGGGCACGGTGCACGTGCTCGCGGGCCTCGATCGGCTCGAAGCCGCAGCCGCGAGCTCGCGCGCCGAGCGAGTCGAGGTGGAGCTTCCGATGTCCGTGTTCTCGACCAAGCGCTCCTGCCCATCCTGCGGCCGCAGCTTCGCCGAGCCCGACCCGCGGCTCTTCTCCTTCAACTCCAAGCACGGCTGGTGCACCGCATGCTACGGCACGGGGTTGAAGCTCGACGAAGTGGACTGGGACGAGGAGCGCCGGAAGACCGGCACCGAGGACCACGTGCTCGATTCGTGGATCGAGTGGCTGGAGGTGGACGAGGCCTGCCCGGCGTGCGAGGGCAAGCGCCTGAACCGCGAGGCGCTCGCCGTGCGCTGGCGGGGCCGGTCGATCGCGGAGCTCACCGCGCTGCCGATCTCCGGCGTCCGGGAGATCTTCCGCGACATCAGGCTCGCCGGACGGGAAGCCGGGATCGCCCGCGACCTCGTCGCCGAGCTGCGCTCGCGCCTTGCGTTCCTCGACGAGGTGGGTCTCGCCTATCTGTCCCTGGACCGCTCGGCGCCTACGCTCTCCGGCGGCGAGGCGCAAAGGATCCGGCTCGCCGCGCAGCTCGGCTCGAACCTGCGCGGGGTGTGCTACGTCTTGGACGAGCCCACCATCGGCCTGCATCCGCGCGACAACCTCGTCCTGCTCGACACGCTCGAAAAACTCGAAGCGAAGGGCAACACGCTCGTCGTCGTCGAGCACGACGAGGAAACGATCCGCCGCGCGGGGCACGTCGTCGACCTAGGTCCCGGAGCGGGCAAGCTCGGCGGGCGCGTAATCGCCGAAGGCTCGGCCGCGGACCTGATGCGGCGGCCCGAGTCGCTGACCGGAAGATTCCTCGCGAATCCCCTCACGCACCCGCTGCATCCGCGGCGCACGGTCGGAAAAGGCGCGCCGTCCCTGGAAATTCTCGGCGCGAGCCTGCACAACCTCAAGAGCATCGATGTGCGCGTGCCGCTCGCGAGGCTGTCGGTCATCACCGGCGTATCGGGCTCCGGAAAATCCACGCTGGCCCGCGACGTGCTGTATGAAAACCTGCTCCGTGCCGTGTCGGAAAAGCGCGGCTCGCGCCGCGAGAACGACGCGCCGCCTTCAGGCTGCCGCGGGATCCGCGGCTGGGAACCGATCGGCCGCGTGCTCGAAGTCGACCAGACGCCGATCGGAAAAACGCCGCGCTCGTGTCCGGCGACCTACGTCGGCTTCTGGGACGCGATCCGGCGTGTGTTCGCCGACACCGCCGAAGCGCGCATGCGCGGATGGAGCGCCTCGCGCTTCTCTTTCAACACCGCGGGCGGAAGATGCGAGGCCTGCGAGGGCCAGGGCGTGAAGAAAATCGAGATGAGCTTCCTCCCCGACGTGAAGGTATCCTGCGAGGCCTGCCGCGGAGCGCGCTTCAACCCCGAAACGCTGGCGGTGAGCTGGAAAGGCAGGACCATCGGCGAAGTTCTGGCGATGAGCGTGGACGAGGCGGCCGAATTCTTCTCCGCGCACGTTGCGACCCACCACGCGCTCCAGCTGCTGCAGGACGTGGGCCTCGGCTACCTCACGCTCGGCCAGCAAAGCCCCACGCTCTCCGGCGGCGAAGCGCAGAGAATCAAATTGGTCACCGAGCTCTCAAAGGCAAGACCGGGGCGAGACCTGCGGCGGGGAAGAGCGGGCACCGGCCCGACGCTCTACGTCCTCGACGAGCCCACGGTCGGCCTGCATATGGCCGACGTCGAGCGGCTGATCCGCGTGCTGCACCGCCTGGTGGACGCGGGAAACACGGTCGTCGTCATCGAGCACAATCTGGATGTCATCGCCGAGGCGGACTGGATCATCGACCTCGGGCCGGAGGGCGGGGCCGCGGGCGGAGAGATCGTCGCGCAGGGCCCGCCGGAAAAATTGACTGCGACACGGCAAGTGAGCCACACCGCGAAAACGCTGGGGAATTTCCTGCAGAACCGGAGCTCGCACGCGCTCTCGTAGCCGCGCGAAGGCCCCGTTCAAGCCGGCCGCTCGGATTTCCTCGACTGCAGGTACTTTTGCAGGTTGGCCGTGGTTTCCATCCGCTTGCGCTCGGTGATGTCCCGCCCCGAAATGAAGACCCCCTCTTCCTCGCGCGCCGGACGCCGCTCCCACTCGAAGCACCGGTACGATCCGTCGTAGCATCGCAGCGAGAATTCGATCGGCTTGCTTTCCGCCTGGGCCGGGCGCGAATTCAAAAGCGTCAGCGCAGTAGCGTGCTCGCCCTGATCGATGAGCCGCGTGAGCGGCTTGCCCGCCAGCATTGCGCGCGGGTAGCCGAGGATCCTCTCCCACGAGCGATTCAAGTTCATGAGCCTCAGGTCGAACGTAACGATCCCCAGCAACAAGGGCGTATCGTTGATGACCCAGTCCTCCCTCCTGCGCCCGAATTCTTCCATCGCTTTCCCTCGCCTTGTATTGCCCGACCGAACTTATAATCCTGAACGTCTATTTGCGTGCTTGCGCGAGTGAGGCTAAACGGCCCGCCGGGCGCCGTCCATTCGGGCAAACCCGACATGTACTGTAAGGAAACCACGATATTTTATACGAATCAATGAATTAGTCCACATCGCATGCGAACCAACCGTCTTCCGGCGCGACATTGAACCCTGCTCTGCTCGGAACGCTGCGATCGGTTTCCGTGCCGGCCGCGATCCTGCTGGCGGCCGCCCTCGCGGTCGCCGCAAACCCTTCGCTTCCGTATTCCCTGTCCGGCCTGTCACAGGTCGGGCCCTATGTCGTGCTCGTGCTCGCGGTGACCATCAGCGCTTGGTTCAACCGCAGCCGCGCGCTCGTGATGCTGGCCTCCCTGCTCGCCGCTTATGTCGGCTACAACCTGGCGTCGGAGCTGGGGTCGCAGAGCTTCGCCGCGCGGGCGGTTTTTATCACGCTCACGGTGCTCGTGCCCTTCAATGTGCTGCTCGCGCTCGCGTTCCCGGAGCGCGGCGTGCGCCAGCATCGGAATTACCGCTGGCTTCTGCTCGGCCTGGCCGAAATCCTCACCGTGATCTGGATCGCGAGCGCCGGACGCACGAGTCTTTCAGGCACGGCCTGGCGGGATGTGCTCGATCATTGGCTGCTGCGGTACCCGCCGACGCCGCTTGCCGCGCGCTTGCTGATCGCCGTTGCGTTCGCCGCCGCCCTCGCGAGGGCCTGGCCGCGGCGCGGGTCCAAGGAGCTGCGCAAGGAGCCGCGGCCGCTCGACATCGGCGTGGCCGCGGCGCTGGTCGCGTTCTTCATCGGCTGCGAATGGGTGAGGCTGCCGGGCGCGTTTGGTGCGTTCATGTCCGCCGCCGGCGTCATCCTGCTCGCGGCCGTGCTCCAGGAATCGCACCGGCTCGCGTTCCGCGACGAGCTGACGAACCTGCCGAGCCGCCGCGCGCTCGAAGAGCGCCTGTCGGGACTGGGGCCTACGTACACGATCGCGATGGTCGACGTGGACCATTTCAAGCAGTTCAACGACACCCACGGCCACCACATCGGCGACCAGGTGCTGAAGCTCGTAGCCACCCGCCTCGCCGAGATCGAAGGCGGAGGCGTGTCGTACCGCTACGGAGGCGAGGAGTTCTGCGTCCTGTTCGCCGAGCGCACACTCGACCAGGCGCTCCCTTATCTTGAGGAGCTGCGCAAGGACATCGAGTATTACGAAATGGCGGTGCGCGGCGGGGACCGGCCGAGGGACGGGAAAACCGGAACGCGTCTTCGCGATACCCGCTTCCCGGACAAGACGCTTTCGGTGACGGTCAGCATAGGCGCAGCCGAGCGCGACGACACGCTCATCAGGCCGGCCCTGGTCATCCGCGCCGCGGACGAGGCCCTTTATCGCGCCAAGCGCGCCGGACGAAACCGGGTCATGCGGTAGCGCAGATCGCGGCTGCCACAGGATTGCCGCCCAATCGCAGCCGGGTCGTCATGCAAGGCGCTCCGGAAAGTGCTTGAATCAGCAATGCCGGCCGTCGACCCTCACTCCTGCGCCCGGAATATCGCGGGGGCGGGCTCGCGGCTCCGGCTCGAGCCGCCAGCACACACATGAAACAGCCTACTCATTTCGCTCGCCAGCGCAAGCAGGCCGACGAGTTGCTTCGCGGAAGCGAAGAGCGCTTCCGCAGCCTGGTCGAACTCTCCAGCGACTGGTACTGGGAGCAGGACGCGCAGTTCCGCTTTACCTGGCTCGCCGGACGGGACTTCGGCGACGGCCCCATGGGTGATCCAGCCCGCTGGATCGGCAAGACGCACTGGGAAACGGGCGCCGAGCCTCTCGAACGCACCTGGGAAAACCACAGCAAGGTGCTCGAATCGCGTCAGCCCTTCTATGACTTCGAGCTGCGACTGCTGGACAAGTCGGGGCAAGAAGTCTACTTGAGCGTGAACGGCGTGCCGGTTTTCCACGCGACCGGCGCCTTCAAAGGCTATCGCGGCGTCAGCCGCCGCATCACCAACCGCAAGCAACGCAAGCGCGCCGAGCAGCTTCTTCAGCTGGAGCACACGGTGGCTCGCGCAGTCACCGAGGCCGACAGCGCGTCGGCCGCACTCAAGGCGGTGATCCGCGCGGTTTGCGAAGCACAGGACTGGGAGTGCGGGCGTTTTTTCCGCG
>VBDM01000434.1 GCA_005881355.1 Betaproteobacteria bacterium | reverse complement strand
GCGCCTGCTTGTCAGTTGCGTATGCATAGTCTTCCTCCGGTTAACTTTATTTGAAAAACGAAGCGGAGCACAGTAGGAAGGGATAGATCCGCTTTCCTCTGCCACCGCAGGGTTTCTTACGATCGGAATTTGTTCTCGCGGGTGGATATCGAGAAGTCGAGTCACCCCCTCTCTCGGCGTCGGTCTGCCGACGAGATTTCTTTGGAACTCCGCGCCCGCTTCTGGATTACAGTGACGATGCCTGCGGTCCCTATCTCCTCCAGGCCACTGCCCGCGGCCGTGGCCGGGCGCGATTCGCACTTCCTAGAATCGTGTAACCGGCTTTTGATTACAGTGACGTTAACGCCGGGGTAGAGGCTTCGCGCCCGAAGTGAATCTAATCTGGAGCTGTAGGGAATAGCTGTCAGGAAAAGCCGACAAATCGTGTCGGGATTCTCCTGACAAAAAGAGCCGCCACCGCCCTGCTCGGGCAATCGGGACCCGATTGCGAGCCGAGGGCTTGCCGCTTGCTTAGATAATTTGGGCCAGTTTGTAGGGCTTCCGCCCCGGCCCCGGGGCGGTTTGGCTTACGAACCGGCTACGATCACCAGCTCGTTCTTGACCGACTTGACTCCCGCAACGCCTGACGCGACTTTCGCCGCCTTCTCCCGGCGCGCGCGGGTATTCGCGGTTCCGTAAAGCGTCACGACGCCGTCCGACGCGCGGGCGTCGATCGCGAGGAACTTGAGAACCGGGTCGGCGCCGAGGGCGGACTTTACCTTGGCAGCCAGTACGGCGTTCTCGTCGACCTTGGGAGGTTCCACGGCTTTCCGGCTGTCGTCGGATTTCGCCACCTCGATCTTTCCTTCGGCGGGTTGGGGGGCCGGTTGCACCACTATGCCGGCGGCCGGCTTGGGGCTCTCGCTTTTCCACAGCGACTGAATCTGATCGCACGCGGCCAAGCCAAGTGCCAGCGCGCCCGCGGTCACGGCCGACAAGACGCCGTGCCCCTTCCCGTTCCATTTCATGACTTGCTCCGTCCTTTCAGGTGATTCCCCTCAGACACGGAGCGATTCCAATAGTTGCACCGGGCGAATCCTGCTTGTGCAAAGGCCCGCTTCGCGCTGTCGCCAGAGCCCGACAGTCGCGCTATGTTGTCCTTAGTTCCAAGTCCGGTCGCCGTCGTCCGCGCTACACTTGCGCCGCCCGAGCTCCACTCGAACGAGGCCCTGTCCACAATGCGACTTCCCCTGAATCTCGACCCGCGGCTTGCCGCGATCCACTCAGCGGAGTATCCGCGCTTCTCCGACGCGGAAATGGCGCGCCGCCGCGCGATGCTCGTGCGCGTGATGGAGGAGTCCGGAGTCGACCACCTGCTCATGTGCGGCGAGCAGCGCGCCGGAACCGGCGTCGCCTGGCTCACTTCGTGGCCCGCGACGGTGGAAGCTTACGTCATCGTCGCGACACCGAGGTGCGCTGGGGCGAGCATCGGGGGATCGACAAGGTGATCGCCGACCTCAGGGCGCGCGGGGCGAAGCGCGTCGGCCTGATGGGCGCGCTCGGCCTTTCAAAATGCAGGAAGCTCGAGGCCGAGTTCGGGCCGCTCGTCGATCTGAACCGCGAATATGTCCGCCTGCGGCTGGTGAAATCGCAGGAGGAGATCGACTGGATGCGGATCGCCGCGACGCTCACCGACCTCGCGATCGAGGCCTTGAGGCGCGAGGCGAGGCCCGGCATGACCGAGCGCGAGCTGGGCGCGATCTGCGAGGCGGCCTACCACCCGCAGGGTGGGGTGACCTACATCCACTATTTTCTCGTCACTCCGATGGCGAACCCCGAGTACTGCGTGCCGCGGCAGTTCGAATCGAACCGCAAGGTGCACCCGGGCGACGTGATCGCCACCGAGATCACCGCCCAGTTCTTCGACTACCCGGGCCAGCACTTTCACGGTGGCGGCTGAGCCGACGCCGCTGTTCCGCAGGCTCCACGAGACGGCCGAGGCGGCGTTCGACGCCGTGACCGGCGTCATCCGCCACGGCACCACCATGCAGCAGATCATCGACGCGGCGGGCGTCATCGAGGACGCCGGGTTCACCGTTTACGACGACCTGATGCACGGATTCGGCGGCGGCTATTTCCCTCCCGTGCTCGGATCGCGGAGCCGCCCGGCGGGGCCGCTTCCGGAGATGACGCTCGAGGCAGGAATGACCTGCGTGGTGCAGCCGAACGTGATCACCCGCGATCAGAAAGCGGGCGTGCAGGTCGGCGAGCTCGTGCTCGTGACCGACAACGGATTCGAGCGCCTGCACCGGACCGAGCGCGGGCTGTTCCGGCTCGGCTGAATCACACGAACTTTAGGCGCGGCTACGCGGGCCGCAGTCCTTTCTGCGTGAGCACGTAGATGCGGTCGGCCGTTCTCGCGGCGGCCGAAGAATGCGTGACGAGGATCCCCG
>VBDM01000433.1 GCA_005881355.1 Betaproteobacteria bacterium | reverse complement strand
GAAAGCCTGGAATACGAATCCCATCTGCTTGCGGCGAATGAGGGTGAGTGCGTCGTCGTCGAGCGCGCAGAGATCCGCGCCCTTGAGAAGCACCTGCCCGGAGTCGGGCCGGTCGAGCCCCGCGACGAGATTCAGCAGCGTGGACTTTCCGATCCCCGACTCGCCCATCACAGCCACGTAATCGCCCGCGGCGAGATCGAAGCTGATGTCCCGCAGCACCGTCTTCGCGCGCGGACCGGAGAAGGACTTGCACAGGTTCCTGACCGAAAG
>VBDM01000432.1:1746-3077 GCA_005881355.1 Betaproteobacteria bacterium | reverse complement strand
CCCCGCTTTTCCAGTCCCGCCAGCTCCAGGAAGCGGAAGTTCTCGTCCTGCACCCAGTACCAGTCCGAGCTCAGCTCCACCATACGACGGAACCGGGATTCGCTCGCCTTGAGCGCCTCCTGCGCGCGCTTGAGCTCGGTGATGTCGTGAACCAGCACGACGAAGCATTGCGGCGCGCCCGATTTGTCGCGGACCAGCGTTCCCACGATCTGGACCCAGACGGGCGTGCCGTCCTTGCGCATGTAACGCTTCTCGTAGACGCGCGCGTGGGACCTTCCCGAGAGGAGCTCCTGCCGAAACTCCTGGTTGGATTCCAGATCGTCGGGATGGGTGATATCGCGAACGGTTTTTTGCAGCAGCTCCGGCTCGTCGTAACCGAGCATGCGGCACAGCGCCTCGTTGGCGCGCACGAAGCGGCCCTCCAGCGAACCCACCACGATCCCGACCGCGGTCTGCCCGAAAAGGGCGCGAAACAGCACCTCGCCGCTCGGAACGGCGACTTCGTCTTGAGGACTTGGCGTCGATGACATGGATGCCGGGCCCTTCCGGGCGGACCGCACGCCACCCGCTCAAGGGGGCGATGCTCGCCAATCATATACGGAATGGCGCATCCTGACAGTTGTCGGAGCCTACGGGACCGGACCCGCCGTTCGGCGTCAGCGCCCCAGCGCTTCGTTCAGCACCCGCGCGAGGCGGATGCCCGCCTTCCTGATCTGGACCTCGATCACGGGCGCCGCCTGGTCGTAATACGCCTGCTCGATCGCAACGACGCCGGCGATCTTCTGCGAACACGAAACCGCCACCGGGAGCGCGGGATACGCGAGATTTTTGGCGATGGCGTGGCTCTCGTCTATCCAGCCGGAAATCGAGCCTTTTTCCCAAGCAGCCCTGTCCCTGCCGCCGATCGGAGCGGAAACGATGGCGCGCTCACCTTGACGGTCCGAAATCAGCCGCCGCACCATGTGAACGTCCCAGATGGCGTGTAGGTTGAGGCTTCCATAAGGCGCGTTGTCGCGCTCCCCGAAGAACGACACTTGAACTCGGTTTCCGCCGCGGTCACCACGGTTGACGGCGTGCAGGGGCTGATGGATGTCACCCATCAGATGCACCACCCACTTGAGCGCCTCGTTCCTCTGCCCGATCCTCGCCCGCTCGTTGCCGAGTATCTCGATCTGGCGGGCGAGTTGCGCAGAAGCGCACCGGCCGTTGCGGCAGTACTTTGAATACTCGGCCGCCTCGCACAGCGGGATGTCATCGTAATGCCAAGGCCCCCTCCGTTTTCCCCATTCGAAGTCCTTGATCTCATCCGCCCAGGAAGCGACCTCGCCGAG
>VBDM01000432.1:0-1584 GCA_005881355.1 Betaproteobacteria bacterium | reverse complement strand
CTCAGCAAGAGATCGCGGCGCCCGTCACTGCGGCTGAAAGCCGATGTCGCGCATCAGCTTGCCGTACTTGGCATGGTCGCTGCGGATGAGCTCGCCGAAATATTCGGGCGATTCGGCGACGACGATCAGCCCGCCGGCGGCCAGCTTTTCGCTCACCTCGGGCAGCTTGATCGCGCGATTGATCTCTTCGTTGAGCTTCACCACGATCTCGCGCGGCGTCCCGGCCGGCGCGACGTATCCGAACCAGCCGCCGGATTCGTAGCCGGGAACGTCCTCCGCCGCCGCTGGGATCCCGGGCCAGAGCGGGACGCGCGTCCTGTTCGTGATCGCGAGCAGGCGCACCCGGCCCGAGCGCGCGTGAGGGGCGAGCGCCGTGATGCCGTCGATCGCCGCCTGCACCTGGCCGCCTATCACGTCGGTGACGATCTGCGCCGAGCCCTTGTAGGGAACGTGCGTGAAGGTGAAGCCCGCCATCACGCGCAGCTGCTCGAAGGCGAGATGCGGAAAGCCGCCTTCGCCGTTGGTCGCCACGGTGAGCTTGCCCGGATTGGCCTTGGCCCACGCGACCATCTCTCCGACGGTCTTGAACGGCGTCCCGGGGTGGGCCACGATGCCGAGGTAGTTGGTCGTCGAAACCGCGATTGGCGCAAAGTCCTTCAAGGCGTCGTAGGGAATGTTCTTGCTCGTATGCGGCAGGACGACGAGATTCCCGCCCTGCCCTGCGGCGACGGTATAGCCGTCGGGCGCGGACTTCGCGACGAAATCGAGGCCCAGCATGCCGCTCGCTCCGGGGCGGTTCTCCACCAGCACCGGCTGGCCCAGCCGCTCGGCGATCTTCGGCCCGATCAGGCGCGACATGATGTCGGTGGTATTGCCCGGCGGGAACGGGACGACGATCTTGATCGGCTTCGAGGGCCAGGACTGCGCGAGCGCCGCGGCGGCGAACCCCAGAGCCAATGCTGCAAGCACGACTACGCGGAGCTGTCTCACCCTTGCTCTCCTCAACCGATTCCGACGATCCATCATTCTACGAACGGCGATCGCCACCGTCATTTCCGTGCGAGCTCGGCGCGCCGGCGCCTCTACTTCGGCGGAATGATCGGCAAAAGCAGGAAGGCCCGACGCGCCGGTCCGGAGTGCAGCGTCGTTTTTCCGCCGAACACCGCCAGCGGCCGGTCGGAGGGGTCGTCGTGGAGGAAGGGGCCGCAGCCTTTCATGGGGTTCTTCATGTTCGAGAGCGTCGCCGCCTCGCCTTGGTGCTCGTAGTCCTTGCCTCGGACGGTGAGCGCGATGCGCCAGCCGGCCGGCACGACGATGCAGGTCGGCCAGATCTCGACGTCGAGCTCGACTATTTTCCCGGGCGTGAGCGGCAGCTTTTGCTCGTGGGTGTGGAACGGACGGAAATGCAATGAGCGCTTCGGATCGGTCATGCGGTGCGAAGCGCGCAGCCAGCCCTGCCCGATCGGCGTGTGCGGATCAAGCGCCCCCTGGAACACCACTTCCTTTCCGTTCGGATCGAACACCCGCAGCACGGCGAAGATGTCCGCGTCGATGGTCGAGGACGAAATGAAAAGCTTCAATGCC
>VBDM01000092.1 GCA_005881355.1 Betaproteobacteria bacterium | reverse complement strand
TCGGCGCCGGGCAGGTGACCCGGTATCTTGCCCAGATGGCGCAGGCGCTCGACTACCACGTGACTGTGTGCGACCCGCGCGGCGAATACGCCGACGGCTGGGACTTCAAGGAAGTCCCGATCAACCGCGGCTATCCGGACGACGTGGTTCTCGCGATGA
This sequence comes from Betaproteobacteria bacterium, assembly GCA_005881355.1. GTDB lineage: Bacteria > Pseudomonadota > Gammaproteobacteria > Burkholderiales > SG8-39 > VBDM01. Next base: position 5,956 of record VBDM01000092.1, on the reverse strand, counting down.
ACCTCGACGCGCACAGCGCGGTGGTCGCGGTGACGCACGACCCCAAGCTCGACGACGCCGCGCTGCTTGAGGCGCTCAAGTCGCCGGCGTTCTACGTCGGCGCGCTCGGCTCGCAGAAGAACAACGACGCGCGCAGAAAGCGCCTGGCCGACTTCGACCTCGCGCCTTCCGAGATCGCGCGGCTGCGAGGGCCGGTGGGCCTGAAGATCGGCTCGAAGACCCCGCCGGAGATCGCCGTGGCGATCCTCGCCGAGATGACGGCGGTGCGGCGCGGCGTGCAGATCCCCGAAACGATCGAGCCGCCGAAAGTGAACGTCTCGGCCGGCTGCGAAGTTCCGCAAAACTAGTTATCCTCCCGCCCCTTCGAGGGGAACTCATGGCCGCCGGCATCCGCGGCATTCTGCTTGCAGCCGGATATTCGAAGCGCTTCGGCTCGAACAAGCTGCTGCAGGCCCTGCCCGCGGGTTCGCCGCAGGCCGGCACGCCGATCGCGCTCGCGTCGGCCCGCCACTTCCTCGACGCTTTGCCCGACTCTGTCGCCGTAATTCGGCCGCGCGCGCAGAAGCTCGCGAAGATACTGCGCGATGCCGGCTGCAACACCGTCGTATGCAAGAACGCGGGCGAGGGGATGGGCACGAGCCTTGCGGCGGGCGTGCGCGCGACTTCCGACGCCGACGGCTGGATCGTCGCGCTCGCGGACATGCCGTTCATCCGGCCCGAGACGATCCGAATCGTGGCAAAAGCGCTTCGGGATGGAGCAGCGATCGCGGCGCCTACGTTCCGCGGCGAGCGCGGTCATCCGGTCGGATTCGCGCGGCGGTTCCTTGAAGAGCTGTCTTCGCTGCGCGGCGACGATGGCGCGCGCCAGTTGCTCACGCAGCATCCTGAGTCGCTGACCCTGCAGGAGGTGGATGATCCGGGCGTGGTCCGCGACATCGACAAGCCTTCGGACCTCGACGCCCGGGCGTAGCGGGCAACAGGGCGCGCGAACGATCGCGGGATCCTCGGTCAAAGACCGTGGTACCCGTCTCTATGACGGTGCCTATCTATCGATTCGGGACCGAAGCTGCACACGATCCACCTGCCGATCGCGCGCAGCGCCGCAGCGGGCGCGCGCCCGAAGCGTTGGCGCAAGCTCGGACGCGGCGCCGGCTCGAACAGAACGATCCTGCTCGGTGCCTGCGCATGGATCAGCGCGAGCCCGGGCCGGTCGAGCGTGAGCGCATCGTTGGCTTCCAGGAAATGATCGTTCTGATCCCGATCTTGGGTAATCCACAGCGCTCCGCCGACGCATTCGATGCGCGCGCCCCTGGGGTCGTAGAGACGGATGACTTGGCGCGTATCGAGCTTGAGCTCGGCGCGATCAAAACCGATATTCATGGGCGGCTCCTTTCAGGTCACGTATCGCGCAACGCCGTGATGCGGGCGATGCCATTTTCCCGGCGGTACGGCACGGGACTCCCGTCGAGCGTGATTTCGTCGCTCTTGGCGGGGTCCGGCTTGAGATTCATCATGACTCATTCCATAATGCGTAATACGCATGCCAGCCGTAGACTGGATTGGCCGAAAGCATGGCCTTCATGGAGACGGAGTATTCGCGGAGCCGCGGGTTGGCACAAACGATCTTTTCTCATCTTTTGCATGAACAAACGGAATGCATAAGAACCTGCCTTCCCTGGATCTCCTCAAGGGCTTCGAAGCCGCCGCCCGCAACCTGAGCTTCACCAAGGCGGCGGCCGAACTCTTCGTCACCCAGTCGGCGATCAGCCGCCAGGTCCAGGCGCTCGAGCGCCAGCTTGGCCTCGCCCTGTTTCGCCGGCACCATCGCGAGCTGCGCCTCACCGAGGAAGGCCAGACCCTCTACAAGACCGCGGGCGAAGTGCTGCGTCTGCTGCGGGACGTCGCCAGCCGACTCGGCGCGCGACCGGCCGGCATGCTCACGGTCACGACCACCGTGTCCTTTGCGGCGCTCTGGCTGGTGCCGCGGCTCAACGATTTCCGGCGGCTGCACCCGGGGATCGACATGCGGCTCGCCGCGACGAACGAGATCCAGAATCTCGAGCGCGAAGGCATCGATCTCGCCATCCGCTACTGCACGCCGAAGGCGGCGGGCGCCGGGGCGGTGCGCCTGTTCGGCGAGCTCGTCTTTCCCGTGTGCTCAAGATCGGTGCTCGCAGGCCGCAAGCTCAAGTCGCCTCAGGACCTGTCGGGGCAGGTATTGCTGCACTACGACGATCCCGAGCGGCGCTATCCGTGGCTCAGCTGGGACGTGTGGTTCGAGCTGACGCAAACGCGGGGCGTGAGACCGGCCGGCATGCTGCGCTTCTCGCATTACGATCAGCTCATGCAGGCCGCGATCGAGGGCCAGGGCATCGCGCTCGGGCGCAGCCGCTTCGTCAACAAATGGGTGAAGCAGAGTAAGCTCATCCTGCCGTTCGGAAAGCGTTACATGTGCTCACCCGCGGATTCGCGCGCCTTTTTCATCGTCCTGCCGCCGCGCTCCGCCGCGCGCCCCGAGGTCGCGGAGTTTTCCCGCTGGCTGCAAGAGCAGGCGCGAGCCGAGGACGCGGAAGCCTTGTCCGCGGATCCCGCCCGTGAAACGCGGTCGGAGCTGAGCGGCAAACTGACGGCATGACCCGGCCGATCCGTTACACGATCGTTCCGGCGCGGCCCGAAGCGCACCTCTACCGCGTCACCTGCACGGTCGAGGATCCCGATCCTTCGGGGCAGCGGTTTGCGCTGCCTGCCTGGATCCCCGGCAGCTACATGATCCGGGAATTCGCGCGCCACGTCGTATCGATTCGCGCCGAGAGCCGCGGCAAGCCCGCGGCCCTCGAGAAGCTCGACAAGCACACCTGGCGCGCCCGGCCGGCCGCGGGGCCGCTCACGGTGAGCTGCGAGGTATACGCGTGGGAGCTGTCGGTGCGCGACGCACACCTCGACACGACGCATGCGTTCTTCAACGGCGCCTGCGTGTTTCTGCGCGTGCTCGGCCGGGAGAGCGCTCCCTGCGAGCTCGAGATTCTGCCGCCCGGCGGCGCGCGCTACCGCAATTGGCGCCTCGCGACCGCCATGCCGAGAAAAGGCGCCAGACCCTACGGCTTCGGGACCTATGCCGCGGCGGACTACGACGAGCTCATCGATCACCCTGTGGAAATGGGGGAGTTCAGCCTTGCGAGCTTCCGGGCTTGCGGCGTGCCGCACGACCTCGTCGTCACCGGCCGCCATCGCGCCGACATGGGAAGGTTGCGCCGCGATTTGAAACGCATGTGCGAATACCACATCCGCTTCTGGAACGAATCGCCGACTTCGCGGCTCAGCGGCGGGCCCGCGCCCATGAAGCGCTACGTGCTGCTCGTCACCGCGGTCGGCGAAGGCTACGGGGGCCTTGAGCATCGCGCCTCCGCCGCGCTGCTGTGCTCGCGCGACGACCTTCCGCGGGAGCGCGAGGCGCAGGTGAGCGAGCGCTACCGCACTTTTCTCGGGCTTTGCAGCCACGAGTATTTCCACGCCTGGAACGTGAAACGCATCAGGCCCGCGGCCTTCACTCCGTACGACCTCGACCGCGAGAGCTACACGAAGCTCCTCTGGGCGTTCGAGGGCATCACCTCCTACTACGACGATCTTGCGCTGGTCCGGTGCGGGCTGATCGGGAAAAAAGACTATCTCGAGCTGCTCGGGCGCTCGATCACCTCGCATCTGCGCACGCCGGGCCGGGCGAAGCAGAGCCTCGCCGAATCGAGCTTCGACGCGTGGATCAAGTACTACCGCCAGGACGAGAATTCGCCGAACGCCGCCGTGAGCTACTACGTCAAGGGCAGCCTCGTCGCGCTGTGCCTCGATTTGACGATTCGGGAGAAGACGCGGGGGAAGAAGTCGCTCGACGACCTGATGCGCGCGCTGTGGCTTCGTCACGGCCGCGCCGGCGTCGGCGTGGACGAGGACGGGATCGAGCGTCTCGCCGAGGAAGTGACGGGGCTCGGGCTGCGGAGGTATTTCGACGAGTGGCTGCGCTCGACGAGCGAGCTGCCGCTGCGGGCTTTGCTCGCGGCGCATGGAGTAGATATGGAATTGCGCTCCGCCGAGTCGTCTTCGGACAAGGGCGGCAAGCGCGCCCGCTCGAAAAATATTTCGGGGCTGGCGATGCTCGGCATCCGCGCGAGTGCGGAAAACGGGGATAGCGCGGTGACCCACGTGCTGGAGGGTGGGGCGGCGCAGGAAGCGGGAATCGCCGCCGGCGACGTGATCGTCGCGGTCGAGGGCCTGCGCCCTGGGCGGGCCGGATTGGACGGCGCGCTCGCGAAGCGGCGCGCCGGAGAGCGCTTGACGATCCAGGCGTTCCGCCGGGACGAGCTGATGAGCTTCGAGGTTCGCCTGAAGCGGGCCGAGGCGGACACCTGCGTGCTCGCCGAGTCGCCCGGCGCGCGCGGGAGGCTGCTCGACCGTTGGCTGGGGACGCGTCGTGGCTGAAGCCCGCGTAATCCTCATCCGCCACGGCGAGACGCAATGGAACCGCGACGGCCGCGTGCAGGGGTACCACGCCGACAGCCCGCTCACCGAAGAAGGCCGCGGGCAAGCGCGCGCGCTGGCCGGGCGGCTTGCGCGCGAGCGCGTCGATGCGCTGTATGCGAGCGACACGGGACGCACGACCGAGACTGCCAGCCCCATCGGCGCGGCGACGGGGCTGCGCGTCATCCGCGACGCTGCGCTGCGCGAGCGCAACTACGGCGCTTTCGAAGGCCGCACCTTCGCCGAAGTCGAGCGCGACTTTCCCGCGGAGTACGAAAGATTCCGCACCCGCGACCCCCGCTACGTTCCGCCCGGCGGGGAGAGCGCAGCCCAGTTCCGCGACCGCGTGATGGCGGCGCTCGAGCGCATCGCGGCGGGCGCAACCGGCGAACGCGTCGCCGTGGTCACGCACGGCGGCGTGCTCGGCATCGTCTACCGGCACGCGATGGGCATTCCGCTCGATGCGCGGCGAAGCTATTCGCTCGCCAACGCGAGCCTCAATCACTTCCTCTACGCCGATAGGCGCTGGCTGCTCGAGGCCTGGGGCGACGTCGCTCACCTCTCCGCCGAAAGCGCAGACAAGCCCCGGCTTTAAAGGCGCTTGACAAAGGCCGCGGCCGCGGAGTTCAGCCGCCACAAGCCGATTGGTACGCCTGCTCAAAAATAATGATCCAACCCGAGCCGTAGCCGCCACGCATCATTTCGGCCAGCTCGCCGAATGCTTCCCAGTTGCTCTGGGTCAGTTCGACTCGCGTTCGCTCGCGTCCAAGTGCCGAAAACCGCACTTCGACGAGGCTTGCAGACTCGGCCGGCATTCCGATGTGAAAGTCCATGCTGATCGAGTCATTCGGATCGTATGACCTGATCGTGCCCCACAGGTGCTCTGTGCCGTCGTGACCGATCTCCACGATCTTGCCGCCCTGCTTCGGCTCGATACGCAACGACTTGGCGGGCTTGCCGCTGATCATCGATACCGAGCGCTTATGCAGCGGCCACCAACTGCCCATTTCGTTCACGAACACCCTGAACGCCTTTTCCTGACTGCAGGGGACTTCGATTGTTTTGACGATCGGATCGAGCATTATTGCTTGCCTAATTGTTCCTAGCTGATCCAACCCTTGCTCTCGGCCCACTTCGAATACCAGATCAAAAACGCCGCCACCACCGGCGGCATCAAAATAATCATCAGGACTTCGAAGGGACTGAAGTCGATTGTCGAGCCGGCAATACCAAGGGTATGGATCAGTTGCACAATCACGCCAAGTAGCGAGGCGATAAACAAATAGTACGCGGCCGACTTCCTGAGCAGAAGCAGAAGGCAGCCAAGCGCGCCGCCGAAAACGGCTATCGCAAAAGCTCCGGTGGCCCATGCGGGTCGGCCTTCGACGATCGCGCGGTGCGACTCGGGAAACGAGGCGAGCGCGTCCGCATTCATCTGCATGAAGAA
>VBDM01000059.1:1164-13331 GCA_005881355.1 Betaproteobacteria bacterium | reverse complement strand
TTACCCGTTCTCGCGCAGCCTTACCTTGCTGCTGATCGGGGAGCTCGACGCGGGAGACGGGTACGGGGGGAAGCCGCTGCCGTTTTTCAAGAACTACTACTCGGGCGGGATCGGCAGCGTGCGCGGATTCCGCAACGCTTCGCTGGGACCGCGCGACATAGACAACAGCTTCCTGGGGGGCAACCGCAAGGTCAACGGATCGGCTGAATTGCTGTTTCCGGTACCGGGCAGCGGGCCCGCCGACCGGTCGATGCGGCTCGGCGCTTTCATCGACGCCGGGCAAGTCTACGGGGGAAGCGAAAAGCTGGATCTCTCGCTGCTGCGCGCCTCCAGCGGAATGAGCTTTGCATGGAACTCGCCCATAGGACCGATGAAGATCAGCGTCGCTTGGCCGCTGAACAACAAGCCCGGGGATGATATCCAGCATGTGCAGTTCACGCTCGGCTATATATTCTGACGGCCCGGTATAATCGCGTTTTTGGAGGAAGTTCGGCAGGAGAACGAATTGAAAGGGATATCGCCGGCTGTCTGGATTTCCGCAGCGCTGCTTGGGGTCGGCGGTCCGGCTCTGGCCCAGTCGAAGGTCGGATTCGTCAGCCTGGAGCGAATCCTGCGCGAGGCGCCGGCAGCCCAGCGGGCGCAAAAGAAACTGGAGCTGGAGTTCTCCAAGCGCGGGCAGGACCTCTCGAAGATGGCGGAGCAACTGAAGAAGCTGCAAGAGGACCTGGACAGGAATTCGGTAACGATGTCGGAATCCGACCGGCAAAGGCGCGAGCGGGAATTCGGCGAACTCAACCGGGAGTTCCAGCGCAAGCAGCGCGAATTCAACGAGGACTTGGCGCAGCGGCGCAACCAGGAGCTCTCCGAAGTCATCCAGCGCGCGAACCTCGCGGTGAAGCAGATCGCCGAAGCCGAAAACCTCGACGTCGTGCTTCAGAACGAGCATGTGGTGTGGGCGAGCCCCCGCATCGATATCACCGACAAGGTCATCAAGGCGCTCGAAAATACTCGCGCGGGCAAGTAGGTCGTGACGCAATCCAATTCGCGCACTTACCGGCTCGGTGAAATCGTGGCGCGGCTCGGCGGGGAGCTGGTAGGCGATCCCGGCGCCGAGATTCTCAGGATGGCCACGCTGGAGAGCGCCGGTCCGGGAGACCTGTCGTTTCTCTCCCATCCGAAGTACCGGCGACAGTTGCGCGCCACCCGGGCCTCGGCGGTGATTCTCGCGCGCGGCGAACGCGACGCGACGACGCTGCCCCGCATCCTTTGCGAGGACCCGTACGTTTATTTTGCCCGCGCCGCGCAGCTGCTGAGCGCCGAGCCGCGCCCGGCTCCGGGCGTGCACCCGCAGGCGGTGATCGAGGCCGGCGCGATCGTTCCCGACTCCGCGACGGTCGGCCCGGGATGCCACATCGGCCGGGGAACGCGCCTGGGCGAGCGCGTCGTCGTCGATTCCGGTTGCAGCGTCGGGGACGGGGCGGTGATCGGCGAGGAAAGCCGCCTCTACCCGTCGGTCACGGTCTATCCGCGCTGCGCGATCGGCAAGCGCGCGGTGATCCACTCCGGGGCGGTGATCGGGGCCGACGGATTCGGAATGGCGCCCGACGGAGACCGCTGGATCAAGATTCCGCAGACGGGGCGCGTGATCATCGGCGACGACGTAGAGATCGGGGCGAACACCACCATCGATCGCGGCGCGCTCGACGATACCGTCATCGAGGACGGCGTCAAGCTCGACAACCAGATCCAGATCGGCCACAACGTCCGGGTCGGCGCCCATACCGCGATGGCCGGCTGCGTGGCGATTGCCGGCAGCACGCGCATCGGCCGGCACTGCGCGATCGGCGGGGCGGCGCGCATATTCGGACATCTGGAAATCGCCGACCGCGTCACTATTTCCGCCGCCGCCGTGGTGACGAAATCCATCACCCGGGCGGGCGCGTACACCGGTGTTCTGCCGTCCGCGCCAAGCCGCGAATGGGCGAGGACGGTAGCGCACCTGCGAGGCCTCGATCAGCTGGCCATGCGCGTGCGCGAGCTGGAGAAGCGACTATCCAAACCGCGAAAGAAGAAGAGGTAAGCGATGGACATCCACGCGATCCTGGAGCACCTGCCGCACCGCTATCCCATGCTGCTCGTGGACCGGGTGCTCGAATGCGAGCCGGGCAAGCGGATCCTCGCGATCAAGAACGTCACCGTGAACGAGCCTTTTTTCACCGGCCATTTCCCGCACTATCCTGTGATGCCGGGGGTGATGGTGATCGAGGCGCTGGCCCAGGCCGCGGCGATATTGTCGTTCAGGACGCTCGGCACGAAGCCGGACGATCGATCCGTCTACTACTTCGTGGGAATCGACGAGGCGCGCTTCAAGCGACCGGTCATTCCGGGCGACCAGCTGCGGCTCGAGGTGACGCTCGAGCGGGAGACCCGCGGCCTGTGGAAATTCGCCGCTCAGGCGCGCGTCGGAGACGCGATCGCCGTCGAAGCGAGGATCCTGTGCACGCTGCGGCCGATATGATCCATCCGACCGCGTTGGTACACTCCGGGGCGAGGCTCGCACCGAGCGTGTCCGTGGGCCCGTATTCGGTCATCGGCGAGCACGTCGAGATCGGGGAGGGGACCTCGATCGGCCCGCACGTCGTGATCGAAGGGCGAACCCGCATCGGCGCGAAGAACCGCGTCTTCGGGTTCAGCTCGCTCGGTGGCCCGCCCCAGGACAAGAAGTACGGCGGCGAGGCGACGGCGCTCGAGATCGGCGACCGCAACACGATCCGAGAGTATTGCAGCTTCAACTGCGGCACCGCGCAGGACGCGGGCGTGACGCGAATCGGGAGCGACAACTGGATCATGGCTTACGTGCACATCGCCCATGACTGCCAGGTCGGCGACCATACGGTCTTCGCCAATGCCGCGACGCTCGCCGGCCACGTCCGCGTCGGGGATTACGCAATCCTCGGCGGGTTCACCGGAGCGCACCAGTTCGTCTCGATCGGCGCGCATTCGATCACCGGGGTCGCGACGGTGCTGTTGCAGGACCTGCCTCCGTATGTCATGGCGGCGGGCAACACTGCAAAACCGTTCGGGATCAACAACGAGGGGCTGAAGCGGCGCGGCTTCAGCGCCGAAAAAATCGCGGCGGTCAAGAAGGCCTACAAGACCCTGTACCGTTCGGGGCTGGTCTTGAAGGAGGCGCGCAAGAAAATCGCCGCGCAGGTAAAAGCGTGCCCCGAGCTGCAGGCGCTGGTGGAGTTCCTCGACAGCTCGCGCCGCGGCATCATCCGGTAGCTGAGGTGAGCAGCGATCCCGTCGTCGTGGGCATGGTCGCAGGGGAGGCCTCCGGCGATTTTCTCGGGGCGCACCTTATCGCCGCGCTGCGCAAGCGCGTTCCCAATCTGCATTGCGTGGGCATCGGCGGCCCGAAAATGGAGGCGGAGGGATTCGATTCCTGGTTCAGCATGGAGAAGCTCGCGGTGCGCGGCTATGTCGAGGTGCTGCGGCATTTTCCTGAGATTTTCGCGATCCGCCGGAAGCTGAAGGCGCGGCTTGTGGCGGCGCGGCCGAGGCTCTTCGTCGGCATCGACGCCCCGGATTTCAATCTGGCGCTCGAGCGAAGGCTGAAGCGAGCCGGCATCCCCGCGGTCCATTACGTGAGCCCGTCGCTGTGGGCCTGGCGCGGCGGACGCATGCGCTCGATCGCCGCGTCGGTCAGCAAGATGCTGGTGCTGTTCCCGTTCGAGGAGCCGCTGTACCGCGCCGCGGGAGTACCGGTCGCCTACGTGGGCCACCCTCTTGCGGATGCGGCGCCGGAGGAGGATGGATCGCAGGCCGCGAGGGAACAGCTGCGGCTGCCCGCCGCTCGCAAGGTCATCACCCTGCTGCCCGGCAGCCGGCAGTCCGAAGTCCGCTACATGGCCTCCACCTTCGTGCACGCCGCCAAGCTGATCGCGGCGCGACAGCCCGGCGTGCATTTTCTCGTGCCGCTCATAAGCCGTGAGACCCGGGCGATTTTCGAGGAAGCGATGCGCGCGGCCGACGCCGGGGATTTGCCGCTCACCGTCCTGTTCGGCCACGCGCGCGACGCCATCGCGGCTTGCGACGTCGCGCTCGTGGCGAGCGGGACCGCGACGCTGGAGGCTGCGCTCGCCCGCAAACCGATGGTCATCACCTACAAGATGGCTGGACCCACCTATCGCATCATGACCGGGATGGGGCATCTGCCGTGGATCGGCCTGCCCAATATCATCGCCGGCGAGTTTCTCGTGCCGGAGATCCTCCAGCACGAGGCGACCCCGGAGAACCTCGCTCAGGCCACGCTGAACTCGCTCAATGATCCCGCCGTCGGCCGCCGGCTTCCAGAGCGCCTCGACCAGATCCGGCGGCTTCTGCGCAGGGATACGGCGGCCCGTGCGACCGAAGCTGTCCTGCCGTGGCTGCAATCCGCCTGATCTGCGGCGTCGACGAGGCTGGCCGCGGGCCGCTCGCGGGACCCGTCTTTGCCGCGGCCGTGGTGTTCAATCCGGGGCGCCGGGCGCCGGCCGGCATCGCCGATTCCAAGATACTGAGCGCGCCTGAGCGCGAGCGGCTCGCCGTCCTCATCAAGGAAAGGGCGCTCGCCTGGTCGGTCGCCTGGGCGGGCGTCGAGGAGATCGACCGCCTCAACATCCTGCAGGCGAGCCTGCTCGCCATGCGGCGGGCGGTGGAATCGCTTGCGGTCCTGCCCCACGAGGTCCTGTTCGACGGCCGGCAATGCCCCGTGCTTGGCGTCCCGGCCCGGGCGATCGTAGATGGCGACGCGAAAGTGAGGGTGATCGCCGCAGCCTCGATTCTTGCCAAGACGGAGCGCGACGCGGAAATGCGCAGGCTGCATCTGCGCTTTCCCCAATACGGCTTCGACGAGCACAAGGGATATCCGACGCGCGCGCATCTTCGGGCGCTGCGACGGCACGGTGTATGCGAAGTCTATCGCCGCAGCTTCGGCCCGGTCCGGGAGCTCCTCGAGCGCGGTGGCTGACGGGGCTTGAGTCCCGCGAGCAGGCTTCGCAGGCCTTCCTGCTCGGTACTCGGCCGGAAAAGAGCCCGCCTCTCGGCCACGAGGCGCTTCAGGCGCAAGTTGTAGCGGGGGTCGCGCGCGGCGCGGCGAATCTGGCACGCGAGAGCCTGCTCGTCCGCTAGCGGATAGTAGCCTGGGTAGCCGCGGCCCAGCATTCCGACGTTCCCGGAGATTCCGGAGGCGATGACCGACACCCCGGCCGCGGCCGCCTCGCAGATGACGTTGGCGCCGCCTTCCATTCGCGAGCTCACCACGAGCACGTGGCTGCGCGAGAGCCAACGCAGCGCGGCCCAATGCGGCACGTTCCCCAGCCACCGGTAACGAGGATCGTTGCGCATCAGGCGCCGTGCCTCGCGGGCCATCTCCGGCGAGAGCGCTTCCCCGAGATGCACGATCTCGATCTCGGGCAGGTCGCGTAGATGGACGAGCGCGAGCGCGGTCCGGAAAGGGTCTTTCTCTTCACGCAGATGGCCTATCACCGCGACGCGAAACCGGCGCAAAGGCGGTTCAGGAGAAACGTGCACCTCGGCCGACTGGTAAATCACGCGGGTCTTGCGGCGAAATCGCACCGGAAGCTCGAGCCGGCCCATTTCCTGCAGGACAACCAGGCGGTCGGCCAGCGCGAGCGAGGCCTGCGCATCGCGATCCTCATGGATATCCCGGTACAGATCGGTGCCTGTCAGCACTACCACCAAGGGCGAGGCGGGAAACCGTTCGCGGAACCGGACGATCGAAGCGTGGCTGCGGCGGGCGTGGAGCGCGAGCATGACATCGGCCGGAAGCCCGTCCCACTGGACCGACACGCTGACCTTGTGGCCGAGGGCGCGCAGCATCGCCGCCCAGCGCACGGCGGTATGCCGGTTGCCGCTTCGCGAGCGGGCTCCGGCGGGGGTGATCAGCGCAATTTTCATGTTATGTTTAAGCGGAGCCATGACCCTCGCGTATCCGGATCCCGACACGCTTTCGCAGCAACTGCGGAGCGCGAGAGAACGCACCCGGCTCCTTACCCGGGATCTCGAGGGTCCGCAATTGTTCGGCCCAAAGCTCCCTATCGTCAACCCGGTCTTGTGGGAGCTGGGGCACGTCGCCTGGTTCCAGGAGCGCTGGTGCCTGAGGCTGCGCGCCGACGAATCCCTTTCGGAAAGCCTGCTCGATGCGGCGGATGCGCTCTACGACTCCGCAACAGTGGCGCACGAAACGCGCTGGGACCTTCCGCTTCCCGGCCGGTCGGCCACGCTCGACTACCAGGATCGGGTTCTCGGGCGCGTCCTCACCAGGCTCGAGCGCGAGCCGGACAACGAGTGGTTCCTGTACTTCGTGCAGCTCGCCTCGTTCCACGAAGACATGCACGCGGAAGCTTTTCATTACACGCGCCAGACCCTCGGTTATCCGGATCCATTGAATGGTGCGCCTGCGGCAAAAGCGAAGAAGCTCGAAGGCGACGCCGAGATTCCGGGCGGATATCCGGTGGGAGCTTCGCGCAATTCCGGGTTTCACTTCGACAACGAGAAATGGGTGCATCCGGTCGAGCTGCGGCCCTTTCGCATCGCGCGCACCGCCGTCACGAACAGGCAGTTCCTGGAATTCGCGCGCGAAGGCGGCTACCGGCGTCGCGAATGGTGGTCGGACGAAGGATGGCGCTGGAAGGAAGCGGTGCAGGCCGCGGCGCCGCGCTATTGGGCGGAGAAAGACAGCGCCTGGCTCGAGCGCCGCTTCGACAAATGGGTGAAGCTCGAAGACGAGCTTCCGGTGATGCACGTCAACTGGCACGAGGCGAACGCGTATTGCCGGTACGCCCGCCGGCGCCTGCCGAGCGAAGCCGAATGGGAGGTCGCGGCATCGTTTTCGGGCGACGGCGCGAGGCGGCGCTACCCATGGGGCGAGCGCGCAGGCGATGAGACGCCCGCCAACCTGGGCGGCAACGGCCGCGCTCCGGTCGGCGCCTTTGCAGACGGCGACAGTTTCATGGGCTGCCGCCAGATGCTCGGCAATATCTGGGAGTGGACCTCGAGTGCCTTCGACCCGTATCCGGGATTTGTGTGCGACCCTTACCGCGAATATTCCGAACCGTGGTTCGGCATTCATAAGGTGCTGCGCGGCGGAAGCTTCGCGACGCCCGCGCGCCTAGTCTCCAACACCTGGCGCAATTTCTACACTCCGGACCGCGGCGACGTCTTCGCAGGGTTCCGCACGTGCGCCCTGGATTGAAGCTCATCCGTTCGCGCGACAATCCGCAGGTGAAAGCCCTGGTGAAGCTCGCCGGCTCTTCGCGGGAGCGTCGCGAGACGGGCACCACGCTCCTGGAAGGGGAGCACCTGGTGCGGGCTTACCGGGAAAGCGGCGGCAGGGCGGAGACGGTCTTCGCAGCAGAAACCGCCATCGCCAAGCCGGAGATCCGCGCGCTCCTCGAGGGCGCGCCGGCCGGTGCGCGCCTGGTGCTCGCGGACCGGCTGGTCGAGCAGATTTCCCAGCTCGTCAGCGCCGCCGGCGTCGGCGCAGTCGTGCGCACGCCGGAATCGGGACTGCCGCCACGGACGCTCGCGAGCTGCGTGCTGCTGGAAAACATCCAGGACCCGGGGAACCTCGGATCGATTCTGAGAAGCGCGGTCGCGGCCGGGATTGCTCAAGTCTTTCTCTCGCGAGGCTCGGTGTTCGCCTGGTCGCCCAAGGTGATCCGCGCCGGGATGGGAGCGCACTTTTTCCTCTCCATTTTCGAGGACGTCGACCTGGCGGACATCGCCCGCGCCTGCTCCGGCCGCATAGTCGCCATGGAGCCTCGCGCCCAGGCTTCGCTCTACGAGCTCGATTTGAGAGGGTCCGTGGCCTGGGCGTTCGGCAACGAAGGCGCCGGACTCACCGAGGGCGTCGGGCGACTCGCGACCGACAGGGTGCGCATCCCCATGCCGGGATCAGCCGAATCGCTGAACGTGGCAGCGGCGGCGGCGGTCTGCCTCTTCGAGCAAGTGAGGCAAAACGCGAGACTCTGAAGCCGAAGGGCCGGCGGCTTTCAATAAACTCGCCGCTCGAGCTTGAATTCCTGCAGGATGGTGGTGGCGATCTCCTCGATCGACTTGGTGGTGGAATTCGCCCAGCGTATGCCCTCGCGCTGCATGAGCTTCTCCGCCTGCTGCACCTCGTGGCGGCAGTTCTCGAGGTCGGCGTACTTGCTGTTCGGCCGCCGCTCGTTGCGGATCTCGCGCAGCCGCTCGGGCGCGATCGACAGGCCGTAGAGCTTGTCGTGGTAGCCCTCGAGCACCCTGGGGAGGCTCATGCGGTCGAAGTCCTCGGGGATCAGCGGGTAGTTCGCCGCGCGGATGCCGAACTGCAAGGACAGATAGAGGCTCGTAGGCGTCTTGCCGCTGCGCGACACGCCCACCAGGATCACGTCGGCCTTGTCGAGGTCCCTGGAAGAGGCGCCGTCGTCGTGGGCGAGGGCGAAGTTGATCGCCTCGATGCGGTGGGTGTAGCCCTTCTTGTCGCGCGCGCTGTGCGAGCGGCCGATCGTGTGGGTGGACTTCGCCCCGAGCTCCGCCTCGAGCGGATCGAGAAAGCTCTCGAAAAAATCCATGACGAAAGCGTCCGCCTTGCGCAAGGCTTCGCGTATCTCGCTGTTGACGAGCGTGGTGAAGACGACCGGGCGCCCCGCGCTCGACCTCGCCGCCTCGTTGATCCGGGCCACGCAGGCGTCGGCCTTGGCCGGCGAATCTATGAACGGTACGGTCATCTGGTCGAAGTCGATCCCGTCGAACTGGGTGAGCAGGCTGTGGCCGAGCGTCTCGACGGTGATCCCGGTGCCGTCGGAGACGAAGAACACGGTTCGGCGGCGGTCGGGCATGAAAAAGTGCAGGGGTAATTTGGCTGCGCGAGGGATGGGCTGGCTGTAACATAACGGTTTCAAGATGATCCTTCAACCGCGATGGAGGACCGCTCGATGGCTCGGTTGAAATACGTGGCAAATTTCGACCGCCTCGGAATGGGAGACGTCGAGCGCTTCGGCGGCAAGAACGCGTCGCTCGGCGAGATGATCGGACGGCTTTCCAAGGCGGGAATCCGGGTGCCGGGCGGGTTCGCCACCGACGCCGAGGCCTACCGGGAATTCATCGGTCAGGGTGGGCTGAAGGCCCGCATCGAGGCGCGCATTGATGGATTGGATCCCGACGACCTCGAGTCGCTGGCGAGCTGCGGGGCCGACATACGCGGATGGATCGAAGCGACGCCCTTTCCGGAGCAGCTCGAAGCCGAGATCGCCCAGGCGTACCGGGAATTGACCGGAGGCGATGACAGCGTGTCGGTCGCGGTGCGCTCCAGCGCCACCGCCGAAGACCTGCCCGATGCGTCCTTCGCCGGCCAGCAGGAGACCTTCCTCAACATCCGCGGCCTTCCCAACGTGATGGTGGCGCTGAAGCGCGTATTCGAGTCGCTGTACAACGACCGGGCGATCTCCTACCGCGTCCACAAGGGCTTCGAGCGCTCCGCCGTGGCGCTTTCCGCCGGTGTGCAGCGCTTGGCGCGAAGCGACCGGGGCGCGAGCGGCGTGATGTTCACGCTGGACACCGAATCCGGATTCCGGGACGTGGTGTTCATCACCGCCTCCTGGGGATTGGGCGAGATGGTGGTGCAGGGCGCGGTGAACCCCGATGAGTTCTACGTGCACAAGCCGATGCTCCGCCAAGGCAAGTTCCCGGTGATTCGCCGCGGGCTCGGCTCGAAGTCGCAGAAGATGGTGCTCGGGGACCAGGCGTCCGCGGGCCGGTCGGTGAGGACCGTGGAGGTCCCGGAGGCCGACCGCAACCGCTTTTGCCTGAGCGACGACGACGTCGTCAAGCTCGCGCGCCTTGCGCTGCGCATAGAGGAGCACTATCAGCGGCCCATGGACATCGAATGGGCGAAGGACGGCGTTGACGGGGAAATCTACATCCTCCAGGCGCGGCCCGAGACGGTGAAGTCGCGCAAGTCAGGCGACAGCCAGGAGCGCTACCGACTTAAGCGGAAATCGGAGATCCTCGCCTCCGGCCGCGCGATCGGCCACAAGATCGGCGCGGGCACGGTGCGGGTGGTCAAGGGCGCCTCGGAGATGGGGCGAGTCAAGCCCGGGGACATCATCGTCACCGACATGACCGATCCCAACTGGGAGCCGGTGATGAAGCGCGCCGCGGCGATCGTCACCAACCGCGGCGGCCGGACCTGCCACGCGGCCATCATCGCGCGCGAGCTGGGCATTCCCGCCGTCGTGGGCTGCGGCGACGCCACCGCCACGCTCAAGGACGGCGAGGCCTGCACCGTGTCCTGTGCCGAAGGCGACACCGGAAACGTCTACCGCGGCATCCTCGAGATCGAAGTGACCTCGCGGGAATACGGGGAGATGCCGAAGTGCCCCGTCAAGATCACGATGAATATCGGCAATCCGCACCTCGCTTTCGATTTTCAGGCGCTGCCGAATTGGGGGGTCGGACTCGCCCGCCTGGAATTCGTGATCAACAACATGATCGGCGTGCATCCCAAGGCGGCGCTCGAGTATCCGGATCTCCCTGCCGATCTCAAACGCGAGGTCGAGCACGCGGCCCGTGGTTACCGGGACCCGCGCAGTTTTTTCGTGGAAAAGATGACCGAAGGCGTCGCCACCATCGCCGCCGCGTTCTGGCCCAAGCCGGTGATCGTACGGCTGTCCGACTTCAAGTCGAACGAGTACAAGAAGCTGATCGGCGGTGCGCGCTACGAGCCGGACTAGGAGAATCCGATGCTCGGTTTCCGCGGCGCCTCGCGCTATATCGCGGAGTCGTTTCGCCGCTGCTTCGAGATGGAATGCCAGGCGATGCGCCGGGTGAGAAACGAGCTCGGACTCGCCAACGTCGAGATCATGGTGCCGTTCGTGCGTACGCTGGGCGAGTGCGCCCAGGTGATCGAGCTGCTTGCCGCCAACGGCTTGAAGCGCGGGGAGAACGGCCTGCGGCTCATCATGATGTGCGAAGTGCCCTCCAACGCGATCCTCGCCGAGCAGTTTCTCGAGCACTTCGACGGCTTCTCGATCGGCTCGAACGACCTCACCCAGCTCACGCTCGGTCTCGACCGGGACTCCGGGCTCGTCGCCGATGCCTTCGACGAGCGTGATCCGGCGGTGAAGGCGATGCTGCGGCAGGCGATCCAGGCCTGCCGCAAGGCCGGCAAGTACGTCGGCATCTGCGGGCAGGGGCCTTCCGACCATCTCGACTTCGCGAAGTGGCTGGTGCACGAAGGCATCGAGAGCCTCTCGCTCAACCCCGACACGGTTGTCGAGACCTGGCTGCAGCTCGCGCGCGAAGCCGACGCGTCGGCCAAAGCGAAAGTCGCGGCCACGTAGAACCGAAGGCCTGCCGCGCCGACCAGACGGCCCAAACCGTCACGTCACCGCGCCCGCAGCAACCGCTGCTGCTCGCGCTTCCACTCCTTTTCCTTCTCCGCTGCACGCTTGTCGTACTGCTTCTTGCCCTTGCCGAGGCCCATGGCGATCTTCACGCGCCCGCGCACGTAGTGCAGGTCGAGCGGCACCAGGGTGTAGCCGGCGCGATCGACCTTGCCGATGAGGCGGCGGATCTCCTCCGCATGGAGCAGGAGCTTGCGCGTGCGCACCGGATCGGGCCGCACGTGCGTGGAGGCGGCCGGCAGCGCGCTGATGTGCGCGCCGATCAGGAAAATCTCGCCGTTTCGCACGATCACGTAGGCTTCTTTCAGCTGCGCGCGTCCCGCCCGGATCGCCTTCACCTCCCAGCCCTCCAGGGCGATGCCGGCTTCGTAGCGCTCCTCGATGAAATAATCGTGCAGCGCCTTGCGGTTCTCGGCGATCGTCACGGCGGCGCGTTTCCTATAAAATTTTTCAATTTTACAACGATGACGGTCGTCGACCGCTCGGCCCTGGTCGGCCACAGCGCGCAAGCCATGTTCGCGCTGGTCGCGGACGTCGAATCCTACCCGCAGTTCCTTCCCTGGTGCGACCGGGCCGTCGTGTCGCTGCGCGAGCCGGGCCGGACCGTCGCCACCCTGCACATCAACTTTCACGGATTGAAAGAGGAATTCACCACCGAGAATCTCGATCAGCGCGGCGCGCGCATCGACATGAAGCTGGTATCGGGCCCGTTTCGCA
>VBDM01000059.1:0-1155 GCA_005881355.1 Betaproteobacteria bacterium | reverse complement strand
CCGGGCTCGGGGAGAAGGGCTGCAAGGTGGAGTTCAGCCTGCGCTACGAGTTCTCCAGCGCGATCCTCGAAAAGGCCCTCGGGCCGGTGTTTCGCGATATCGCCGACGACTTCGTCGAAGCCTTCATTCGCCGCGCGGCGCAGAAGTACGGCCGCACGTGACCGCGCTGTCGATCGAGGTCGTGTATGCCCTCCCCGGGCGGCAGGTGCTGCGCCGCGTGGCGCTGCCCGAAGAAAGCACAGTGGAGGACGCGATCCGGGCGAGCGGCCTGCTGGAGCAGTTTCCGGAAATCGACCCAAACCGCGTAGGGATCTACGGCAAGCCCGTAGGGCGGGACACGCGATTGCGCGATCGGGATCGCGTCGAGATCTATCGGCCGCTGCGGGCCGATCCCAAGGAAATCAGGCGAGCGCGCGCCGGGGAAAAGCGCGCAAAAGGGCGCTGATCAGTTGCAGGCCTGCGCGACGTCGGCGCGCGCCTTGGCTTTCTCCTGTTCGGCCTGGGCGTCGTCGAGGTAATATCGCTCGCCTTGCGGGCTGGCTCGCGTTATCCGTCCGCCGATCTCGTATTGCGCGAGGCTCTGCTTGGCGATGCGGCAGTTCTCTTCCTTGCGCTGCGCTTCCGCCGACTTCAGAGCGGATTCCTTCGCCGCCTTATCGCGGTCCTGCTGGCGCCTGCGGAATTCCTGCTCCTGCTCCGCCGCGGTCTTGGGACCGGATTTTTTTGCCGCATCACCCTTCGCCGCGTCGCCTTTTGCCGCCTTGTCCGCCGGGGCCGCCGGCGCCGCATCCACGCGGCGCGTAATGGTCCCGGACTTCGTATTCGAAGGGCAGGGCGTCTGTGAATAGACGACCTTGCCGCTTGCGTCGACGCACTTGTAGACCTGCGCCTGGGCGCTTGCCGCGGCGAGCGCGAGTGCGAACAGCGCGATTCGAGTCATGACATCGCTTCCTGGGAGGGTGAGGCACCATAACGCGGTTTGACGCACCCGTCAATTCCGCGGCGGACCGAAATGCGCAGGATTTACCGGGAGTTGCGACCAGCGTATAATCCGACTTTTGGGTGTGGCAATGCGCCTAGTCCAGAAGGCCCTCACCTTTGACGACGTCCTCCTCGTTCCAGCCCACTCGAAAGTCCTGCCCCGCGACGTCAGCC
>VBDM01000058.1 GCA_005881355.1 Betaproteobacteria bacterium | reverse complement strand
ACAAATCGAGCAGTGCTTTCATTTGCTACTCCTGTACCAGAACTACTGTTCCAGACTTTCACCGACACTCGGCACAAAACGCCGAGTGTCGAACTTGTGTCAGAAACGCTCCAAATCGATGTCTATGCCGAGAGACCTGATTTCCTTCACCAGCACGTTGAAGGACTCGGGCATCCCTGCGTCGATCTTGTGGTCGCCTTTGACGATGTTCTCGTAGACCTTGGTGCGCCCGTTGATGTCGTCGGACTTGACCGTGAGCATCTCCTGCAGCGTGTACGACGCCCCGTAGGCCTCGAGCGCCCACACTTCCATCTCGCCGAATCGCTGCCCGCCGAACTGCGCCTTGCCGCCGAGCGGCTGCTGGGTCACCAGGCTGTACGGACCGGTCGAGCGCGCATGCATCTTGTCGTCCACGAGGTGATGCAGCTTCAGCATGTGCATGAAGCCCACCGTAACCTGCCGGTCGAAGGGGTCGCCCGTCCGGCCGTCGTGCAAGGTCACCTGCCCCCCGCGCGGCAAGCCTGCCGCCTCGAGCATGTCCTTGATCTCGCCTTCGGAGGCGCCGTCGAAAACCGGGGTCGCAAACGGCACGCCCTGCTTGAGGTTCTCGGCGAGGGTGACCACGTCCTCGTCGGAGAGCCCGTTCAGATCCTCCGATTTTCCGCTGGAGTTGTAGATGCGGTTCAGGAACTTGCGCATCTCGGCTCCCTTGGCGTTCGCCTTCAGCATCTCGCCGATCTTCAGTCCCAGTCCCTTTGCCGCCCAGCCGAGGTGGGTTTCGAGGATTTGCCCGACGTTCATGCGGGAAGGAACGCCCAGCGGGTTGAGCACGATGTCCACCGGTGTGCCGTCGGCCATGCAGGGCATGTCTTCCACCGGCACGATCTTGGAGATCACGCCTTTGTTGCCGTGGCGACCGGCCATCTTGTCCCCCGGCTGCAGGCGCCGCTTGACGGCGACGTAGACTTTGACCATCTTCTGCACCCCGGGAGGCAGCTCGTCCCCCTGCGTGAGCTTCTTCTTCTTTGCCTCGAACGCGGCGTCGAACTTCACCCGGGTCTGCGCGAGCCCGTCCTTGAGGCTCTCCAGCTGCTGTGCCGCGTCCTCGTTCGCGAGGCTCACCTCGAACCAGTCGTGGCGCTCCACGCCCTCCAGGTAGGACTTGGTGATCTTGGTCCCGCGGGACAGCTTCTTGGGCCCTTTGCTGGCGGTCTTGCCTATCAGCAGGCGCTCGATGCGCTCGAACGCATCGCTCTCGACGATGCGCATCTGGTCGGCGAGGTCCTTCTTGTAGCGCTTCAGCTCCTCGTCGATGATCTGGGCGGCGCGCTTGTCGCGCTCGATGCCCTCGCGGGTGAACACCTGCACGTCGATCACCGTGCCCGAAATTCCCGAAGGCACGCGCAGGCTCGTGTCCTTCACGTCGGAAGCCTTCTCTCCGAAGATCGCACGAAGCAGCTTTTCCTCGGGAGTGAGCTGGGTCTCGCCTTTGGGCGTTACCTTGCCCACCAGAACGTCCCCGGCCTCCACCTCCGCACCGATGTATACGATACCGGACTCGTCAAGCCTCGAGAGCTGCGCCTCCGACAGGTTCGATATGTCGCGCGTGATCTCCTCGGGCCCGAGCTTGGTGTCGCGCGCCACCACCGTCAACTCCTCGATGTGAATCGACGTGTAGCGGTCGTCCGCCACGACACGCTCGGAGATCAGGATCGAGTCCTCGAAGTTGTAACCGTTCCAGGGCATGAAGGCGACCAGCATGTTCTGGCCCAGCGCGAGCTCCCCCATGTCGGTCGAGGCGCCGTCGGCGACGACGTCGGCCTTGGCGATGCGCTCGCCGGGCTTCACCAGCGGCGTCTGGTTGATGTTGGTGTTCTGGTTGGAGCGTGTGTACTTCACCAGGTTGTAGATGTCCACGCCGACATCGCCCGGAACCGTCTCGTCGTCGTTGACGCGCACGACGATCCTGCTCGCGTCGACGTAATCGACGATGCCGCCGCGCAGCGCCTGCACGGCGGTGCCCGAGTCGACGGCCACGGTGCGCTCGATGCCGGTGCCGACGAGCGGTTTCTCCGGCCGCAGGCATGGCACCGCCTGGCGTTGCATGTTGGAGCCCATCAGGGCGCGGTTGGCGTCGTCGTGCTCGAGGAACGGAATGAGCGAGGCCGCCACCGACACGATCTGCGAAGGAGCGACGTCCATGTACTGGACCCGGTCGGCGGTGGCGAGCATGAACTCGTTCTTGAAGCGGCAGGACACGAGGCCGTCCACCAGCTTCCCGTTCTTATCGATCTGCGCGTTCGCCTGGGCGACGACGAAGTTGCCTTCCTCGATCGCCGAGAGGAAATCGATCTCGTTGGTGACCTTGCCGCTCACCACCTTGCGGTAGGGCGTCTCGAGAAACCCGTATTGGTTGGTGCGCGCGTAGAGCGCGAGCGAGTTGATCAGGCCGATGTTCGGCCCTTCCGGCGTCTCGATCGGGCACACCCGGCCGTAGTGCGTGGGGTGCACGTCGCGCACCTCGAACCCGGCGCGCTCGCGCGTCAGGCCTCCCGGCCCGAGCGCCGAGACGCGCCGCTTGTGGGTGATCTCCGAGAGCGGATTCGTCTGGTCCATGAACTGCGAGAGCTGCGAGGACCCGAAGAACTCCTTGATCGCGGCGGAGATGGGCTTCGCGTTGATCAGATCGTGCGGCATGAGGTTATCGGATTCCGCCTGAGACAGGCGTTCCTTCACCGCCCGCTCGACGCGAACCAGGCCCGCGCGGAACTGGTTCTCCGCGAGCTCGCCCACGGAGCGCACGCGCCGGTTCCCGAGATGGTCGATATCGTCGATCTCCCCGCGGCCGTTGCGCAATTCCACCAGGATTCCCGCCACGGCGAGAATGTCGTCGTTCGAGAGCGTACCGGAGCCGTCGGGCCCCTGCCGGCCGACGCGATCGTAGAACCTGCGCAGCCACCCCGGCGCCTTCTCCTCGATCTTCTCGGGATAGGCGCGGCGGTTGAACTTCATGCGGCCGACCGCCGAGAGGTCGTAGCGATCCTCCTAGTAGAACAGGCCGTTGAACAAGGTCTCGACCGCGTCTTCCGTCGGCGGCTCGCCGGGCCGCATCATGCGGTAGATGGCGACGCGCGCGGCGCTCTGGTCGGCGGTCTCGTCGATCTTGAGGGTCTGCGAGATGTACCCTCCCTGGTCGAGATCGTTGGTGTATAGGGTCTTGATGCTTTCCACCCCGGCCTCGCGGAGCTTCGCCAGAAGCACCTCCGTGATCTCGTCGTTGGCGTTGGCGAGAATCTCGCCGGTTTCCTTGTTGACGACGTTGTGCGCAAGCGTGCGTCCGACCACGAACTCGTCGGGCACGGCCGTCCGCTTGATTCCGGCGGCTTCCATGTCGCGGATGTGCTTGACGGTGATGCGCTTGTCCTTCTGCACGATCGTTTTGCCCGACTTGTCGACGAAGTCGAAGCGCGCCACCTCGCCGCGCAGGCGCTCGGGCACCAGCTCGAACTGGCTGCCGCTCTTGGAGAGCCCGAAGGTGTCGAAGTCGTAGAACGCCGCGAGGATGGCCTCGGGGCTCATGCCGATCGCCTTGAGCAGGATCGTCACCGGCATCTTGCGCCTGCGGTCGACGCGGAAGTAGAGATAGTCCTTGGGGTCGTACTCGAAATCGAGCCACGAGCCGCGGTAGGGGATGATGCGAGCCGAGAAGAGCAGCTTCCCCGAGGAGTGCGTCTTGCCGCGATCGTGCTCGAAGAACACGCCCGGCGAGCGGTGCAGCTGGCTGACGATCACTCGCTCGGTGCCGTTGATGATGAACGACCCCGTGGTGGTCATGAGCGGAATTTCGCCCATGTACACTTCCTGCTCCTTCACCTCCTTCACGGTGGGCTTGGAGGCCTCCTTGTCCATGATGGTGAGGCGCACCTTGGCGCGCAGCGGCGAGGCGTAGGTCAGTCCGCGCTGCTGGCATTCTTTTACGTCGAAAGGCGGTTCGCCCAGCGAATAGCTGACGAATTCGAGCCGCGCGTTGCCGGAATGGCTGGAGATCGGGAAGATCGAGGTGAACGCCGCCTGAAGGCCCTCGTTCTTGCGTTTCTCCGGCGGCACGGCGGTCTGCAGAAACGCCATGTAGGACTCGAGCTGGGTCGCCAGAAGAAACGGCACGCTCAGCACGCTCGCGCGCTTCGCGAAGCTCTTGCGGATGCGTTTTTTCTCGGTGGATGAATACGTTGCGGCAGTGCTCATGGATGCTCCAGGTCGAAGCCAGAGGACAGGTGACAGGGGACGAGCCCGAAAGTTCCGCCCGCTCTCGTCTGCGCTCTACGCAGCGAAAAGTCTCGAACCACGGAGATCACAAAGCACGCGGAGGGACCCGAAGCAGGATCGGAAACTCTCCGTGCGTTCTGTGCCCTCGGTGGTTCAAGGTTCAATGCTTACTTGATCTCGGCTTTGGCGCCGGCGTCGACCAGCTTCTTCAAAATCGCCTCCGAGTCCGCCTTGGATACGCCTTCCTTGACGGGTTTGGGCGCGCCGTCCACCAGGTCCTTCGCCTCCTTGAGGCCGAGCCCCGTGACCTCGCGAACCGCCTTGATCACGTTGACCTTGTTGTCGCCGAACGCGGTGAGCACGACCGTGAACTCGGTCTTCTCTTCCGCCGCGGCGGCCGCGCCGCCGCCGCCCGCCGGAGCGGCCATCGCCACCGTCGCCGCGGCCGCGGAAACGCCGAACTTCTCTTCAAGGTCCTTTATGAGTTGCGACAGCTCCAGCACCGACATGTTGGAAATCGCATCCAGAATTTCAGCCTTTGCTACTGACATTTCGTTTTCTCCTGAATCAGTGTTTCTTCAATCCGGCAGGGAAGTAACGCCATCAGGCGCCCGCCGCCTGCCGCTTGTTGCGGACCGCAGCGAGGGTGCGCACAAAGCGCGCCGGCACCTCGTTCAGCGTCCGCGCAAACTGCGCGATCGGGGCCTGCATCGTTCCGAGCAGCTTCGCGAGCAGCTCCTCGCGCGAGGGCATCACCGCGAGCGCGGTCACCTCTTTCGCGGACATCACCGCGTTCGGCATGGCGCCGGCGCGGATGACGAGCTTGTCGTTCGCTCGGGCGAACTCGTTGAGCACCTTGGCGGTCGCCACCGGGTCGGGCGAAATGCCGTACACGAGCGGTCCCTTCATGTGCTGGGACAGTCCGGCGAACGGCGTGCCTTCGACGGCGCGGCGCGCAAGGGTGTTCTTGAGGACGCGCAGGTACACGCCCGACTTGCGCGCTTTCGCGCGCAGCTCGGTCATGCGGCCCACTTCCAGACCACGGTACTCTGCGACGACGATCGCTTTGGCCTTCGCGACTTGCGCGGAGACTTCGGCGACTACCGCCTTCTTCCTGTCAAGATCGAGACTCAAGGTCTACCTCCATTTGTCAAAGCCGCCCGCCACCAAGGCTTGCGGCACCCACGGCGACCTTGCATTCAGGACCGATCCTGTATCTGGGGTTCGCCATCTGCGTAGGATGGAAGGACGCTTCAACATCGATTGCTCCTGCCGATTAAACCTCTCGGTTCCTACGGTCTTTGATAACCCAGCGCACGCCGTACAGGCCGCGCGATGGCCCAAAGTCTTGTCCCCGACTCCGATCGAGGGTCCGTCCCCGCGCAAGCGGGGATCGAGTTTTCGAAAAATCCCGCTAATGCTGTGCCGCTCCGCTGCCAAAACTCGCCGGGTCCACGCGCACGCCCGGCCCCATTGTCGAAGACACCGACACCTTGCGCAGATAGATGCCCTTCACGTTGGAGGGCTTGGATTTGTTTACGGCGTCGACGAGCGCTACCAGGTTGTCGCGCAGCTGCTCGGGAGTGAAGGACGCGCGTCCGATCGAGCATTGGACGATTCCGGACTTGTCGGCGCGGTACTGGACCTGGCCGGCGCGGGCATTTTTCACGGCCGCCGCGACATCAGGCGTGACCGTCCCCACCTTCGGGTTGGGCATCAGCCCCCGCGGACCGAGGATCTGGCCGAGCTGCCCGACCACGCGCATCGTGTCGGGGCTCGCTATGACGACGTCGAAATCGATTTTCCCCGCCTTGACGCTCTCGGCGAGGTCCTCCAGGCCGACAAGGTCGGCGCCCGCGTCCTTCGCCGCCACGGCCTTGTCGCCCTGCGCGAACACGGCGATCCGTATCTTCTTGCCCGTCCCGGCGGGGAGCACCACCGAACCGCGCACCGGTTGATCGGACTTCTTCGTGTCGATGCCCAGATTGATCGCGACGTCGACCGCCTCATCGAACTTTGCGGTCGCCGCCCGCTTGAGGATCTTCAGCGCATCGAGCAAGGGGTAGTTCTTGTTGTGCTCGCGCAGCTTCGCCCAGGACTGCATGCGTTTCGGGAGCTTGCTCATTTCACCCCCTCCACGGTCACGCCCATCGAGCGCGCGCTGCCCGCGATCGTGCGCACCGCCGCGTCGAGATCGGCGGCGGTCAGGTCCGGCATCTTGGCTTTGGCGATTTCCTCTGCCTGGGCGCGGGTGATCTTGCCCACTTTTTCGGTGTGCGGCGTCGGACTTCCCTTCTCGATGCCGGCGGCCTTCTTG
Source organism: Betaproteobacteria bacterium (assembly GCA_005881355.1). Taxonomy (GTDB): domain Bacteria; phylum Pseudomonadota; class Gammaproteobacteria; order Burkholderiales; family SG8-39; genus VBDM01. The sequence continues at coordinate 5,313 of VBDM01000058.1, read as the reverse complement.
ATCAGCACCGTCGCGGGCGGCGTCTTGATGACGAAAGTGAAACTCTTGTCCTGATAGGCGGTGATCTCGACCGGCAGAATCAGTCCGGGCTCCAGCTTCTGCGTCTGGGCGTTGAACGCCTTGCAGAATTCCATGATGTTCAAGCCGCGNNNNACAACTTTCTTTGCCATGCTCGCAGCTCCTTGAATCCTCGAATCCTCAGGCCTTCTCCACCTGCCCGAACTCCAGCTCCACCGGCGTCGCGCGCCCGAATATCGTCACCGATACCCGCAGCTTCGACTTGTCGTAGTTCACGTCCTCGACCGTGCCGTGAAAATCCGTGAACGGTCCTTCCTTGACGCGCACCGCCTCGCCGATCTCGAACAGCACCTTGGGCTTGGGCTTCTCCACGCCCTCCTGCATCTGCTGCAGGATGTTCTTCACTTCCTTCTCGCTGATGGGCGGGGGCTTCCTGCCGTGCGCCCCGCCGACGAATCCCGTCACCTTGGGCGTGTTCTTCACCAGGTGCCAGGCCTCGTCGGTCATGTCCATCTCGACCAGCACGTAGCCCGGAAAGAATTTGCGCTCGGAAATATTCTTTTGCCCGCCTTTCATCTCCACGACCTCCTCGGTCGGCACCAGGATCTTTCCGAACTTGTCCTGCATGCCCTCGCGCTTGACGCGATCCTCGAGCGTGCGCGCCACGGATTTCTCGAAGCCAGAGTAGGCGTGGACCACATACCAGCGCATCGTCACTTTCTCACCCCGAGAAGCAAGTCGTAAATCACGTATTCGAGGCCCTTGTCGGTGATCCACAGGAACACCGCCATCGCCACCACGAACGCGAACACGGCGCCGGTGGTCTGAAAAGATTCCTTGCGGGTCGGCCAGACGACTTTTTTCGTCTCGACGACCGCTTCCTGGGCGAACAGGAAAAACTCTTTCCCGGGCGCAGTGGTCCACCCCACCGCGACGGCGGCGATGACGCACGTGCTGGCGAAGAAGTACGGAGGCGAGGCGAAGAACTACGATCAGATCGACAACGCGCCGGAGGAAAAAGCGCGCGGGATCACCATCAACACCGCGCACGTGGAGTACGTGACCGAGAAGCGCCACTACGCGCACGTCGATTGCCCGGGGCACGCCGACTACATCAAGAACATGATCACGGGGGCGGCGCAGATGGACGGGGCGATCCTGGTGGTCTCGGCGGCCGACGGTCCGATGCCGCAGACGCGCGAGCACATACTGCTGGCGCGCCAGGTGGGGGTGCCCTACATCGTGGTGTACCTGAACAAGGCCGACATGGTGGACGACAAGGAGTTGCTCGAGCTGGTGGAAGTGGAGGTGAGGGAGCTTTTGTCCAAGTACGAGTTTCCCGGGGACAAGACCCCGATCATCATCGGCAGTGCGCTCAAGGCGCTGGAGGGGGAGGACTCGGACCTGGGGGTGAAGTCGATCTACAAGCTGGCCGAAGCCCTGGACAGCTACATCCCGATGCCCAAGCGCGCGGTGGACGGTCCGTTTCTGATGCCGGTGGAGGACGTGTTCTCGATCTCAGGGCGGGGCACGGTGGTGACGGGCAGAGTGGAGCGGGGGATTGTGAAGGTGGGCGAGGAGCTGGAGATCGTGGGGCTGAAGCCGACCTTGAAGACGGTGTGCACCGGGGTGGAGATGTTCAGGAAGCTCCTGGATGAGGGGCAGGCGGGGGACAACATCGGGGTGCTGTTGAGGGGCACCAAGCGCGAGGAAGTGGAGCGCGGGCAGGTGCTGGCCAAGCCGGCGAGCATCACCCCGCACACCAAGTTCGAGTGCGAGGTCTACGTCCTGTCCAAGGAAGAGGGGGGGCGGCACACGCCGTTCTTTCCGGGGTACCGGCCGCAGTTTTACTTTCGCACCACCGATGTGACCGGCAGCTGCGAGCTGCCGGCGGGGACCGAGATGGTGATGCCGGGGGACAACATCAAGATGACGGTGACGCTGATTGCCCCCATCGCGATGGAGCAGGGCTTGCGCTTTGCCATCCGCGAGGGCGGCAAGACCGTCGGCGCAGGCGTGGTCGCGAAAGTGATCGAGTAATAGCCATGCCAAACCAGAAAATTCGAATCCGGCTCAAGGCCTTCGATTACCGGCTGATCGACCAGTCGGCGCTCGAGATCGTGGACACTGCCAAGCGCACCGGCGCAGTGGTGAAGGGGCCCGTCCCGCTGCCGACCCGCATCGAGCGCTTCGACGTGCTGCGCAGCCCGCATGCGGACAAGACCTCACGCGACCAGCTCGAGATCAGGACGCACCTGCGGCTGATGGACATCATCGACCCCACCGACAAGACGGTGGACGCGCTGATGAAGCTCGATCTGCCGGCGGGAGTGGATGTGGAGATAAAGCTTTAGAGAAGTTTGAACCGCCGGGCAACAGGACCCGGCCCTATTCGAGGCTTCGGCCGAGGATTTGTAAGAAGCTAAAGGGCAAGAACATGACATTAGGACTCGTCGGCCGGAAGGTCGGCATGACCCGCGTCTTCACCGATGACGGCGATTCGCTGCCGGTGACGGTGCTCGAAGTCTCCGACAACCGCGTCACGCAGATCAAGACCGCCTCGACCGACGGCTACAGCGCGGTGCAGGTCACTTTCGGCAAGCGCCGCGCTTCCCGGGTCAACAAGGCCGCCGCAGGCCATCTCGCCAAGGCCGCCGTAGAGCCGGGTCACATCCTGCGCGAATTCCGGGTGGCGGAGAGCGAACTCGCCAACTTCAAGCTCGGCGGGAAGATCGGGGTCGACATCTTCAAGGTGGGTCAGATCGTGGACGTTTCCGGCACCTCGCAGGGCAAGGGTTTTGCAGGGGTCATCAAGCGCCACCACTTTTCTTCGAACCGCGCCAGCCACGGCAACTCGATTTCGCACAACAAGCCGGGTTCGACCGGGATGGCGCAGGATCCGGGCCGCGTGTTCCCGGGCAAGCGCATGGCCGGCCATCTGGGCGCCGTGCAACGCACCGTGCAGGGCCTCGAGGTGGTGCGCGTCGACGCCGAGCGCCAACTGCTCCTGATAAAAGGTTCCGTACCGGGGAGCCGCGGCCGCGACATCGTCGTGCGACCCACCTCCAAGGCGATTCGGGCCAAGGGCCCGTCACCCAAGGCAGCGTCGCCGAAGGCCGCGCCCGCAGCGGCTCAACCGGCCAAGGCCGCGCCCGCGGCGGCCCAATCGGCCAAGACTCCGCCCGCGCCGGCGGCCAAGGGGGCGTGATGGAGCTCAAGCTCATCAACGAGAAGGGGAAGAGCGCGGCGACGGTCGCCGCCTCCGACGCGTTGTTCGGGCGCGAGTACAACGAGTCGCTGGTGCACCAGGTGGTCACGGCCTACAAGGCCAACGCCCGCCGCGGCACCCGCGCGCAGAAGGGGCGCAGCGACGTTCGCCATTCGCACAAGAAGCCGTGGCGCCAGAAGGGCACCGGTCGTGCCCGCGCCGGGGACGTCGCGAGCCCACTGTGGCGCGGAGGCGGCAAGATTTTCCCGAATTTGCCCGACGAGAACTTCTCGCAGAAGGTGAATCGCAAGATGTATCGCGCCGGCATGTGCTCGATCCTGTCGCAGCTCGCCCGCGAGGAGCGGCTGAAAGTGGTCGAGAGCTTCGACGTGGAGGCGCCGAAGACCAAGCTTCTCGCGCAGAAATTCAAGAAAATGGGTATCGCCTCCGCTCTGGTGATCACCGACGGCGTGGACCAGAACCTGTACCTTTCCGCGCGCAATCTGCCCAACGTGCGGGTCCTCGACGTCCATCATGCCGATCCGGTGTCGCTGATCCAGTTCGATCACGTGATCCTGACAAAGAAGGCGATGGCGAAATTCGAGGAGATCCTGAAATGATCGCGGCCACGCCGAAGGAGCGGTTGATGAAGGTGCTGCTCGCGCCGCGGGTCTCGGAGAAGAGCACCTTTATAGGGGAGAAGCACAACCAATACGTTTTCCGCGTCGCGGCCGACGCGACCAAGCCCGAAATCAAGGCCGCGGTCGAGCTCATGTTCAAGACCAAGGTGAAATCGGTCCAGGTCACCAACGTCAGAGGCAAGGAAAAGCGCTTTGGGCGCTATGTCGGATACCGCCGGCAGTGGAAAAAAGCGTACGTCTCGCTCGCGCAAGGGCAAGAAATCAGCTTCCAGGCTCCGGAGTAAGTCATGCCGCTCGTCAAAGTCAAACCCACATCGCCAGGCCGGCGGCAGCTCGTGAAGCTCGTCAATCCGGACCTGCACAAGGGCGGGCCTTACCCCCTTCTGGTGGAGAAGCAGTCGAAGAAGGCGGGCCGCAACGTCAACGGCCACATCACCATGCGCCACCAGGGCGGGGGCCACAAGCATCATTACCGCATCGTCGATTTCCGCCGCGACAAGGACGGTATTTCGGCGAAGGTCGAGCGGCTGGAATACGATCCGAACCGGAGCGCGAACGTCGCGCTGCTCTGCTACGCCGACGGCGAGCGCCGCTACATCATCGCCCCCAAAGGCCTCGCCGCCGGAACGCAGCTCCTGTCGGGGGCAGAGGCGCCGATCAAGCCCGGGAACTCGCTGCCTCTGCGCAATATCCCGGTCGGCACGACGGTTCACTGCGTCGAAATGCAGCCCGGCAAGGGCGCGCAGCTCGCTCGCGCTGCGGGCACCTCGGTGCAGCTCCTCGCCCGCGAAGGCAGCTACGCCCAGGTGCGCCTGCGTTCCGGCGAGATCCGCAAAGTACACGTGGATTGCCGCGCCACCGTCGGCGAAGTCGGCAACGAGGAACACAGCCTGGAGTCGATCGGCAAGGCGGGCCGCGTGCGCTGGCGCGGCGTGCGGCCGACCGTGCGCGGGGTCGCGATGAATCCGATCGATCACCCGCACGGCGGCGGCGAAGGCAAGACCGCGGCGGCTCAGGACCCGGTAAGCCCCTGGGGAACGCTCGCCAAGGGCTACAAGACGCGCAAGAACAAGCGCACGCGCGGCATGATCATCCAGTTCCGGCACAAGAAGCGAGACAAGGGCTAGACCATGGGACGCTCGGTCAAGAAGGGTCCGTTCGTGGACCACCACCTGATGAAGAAGGTCGACGCGGCGCGTGCTACGAACGAGAAGCGGCCCATCAAGACTTGGTCGCGGCGCTCAACGATCCTCCCGGATTTCGTCGGGCTGACCATCGCCGTCCATAACGGCAAGCAACACGTCCCCGTATACATCTCCGAGAACATGGTCGGACACAAGCTCGGCGAGTTCGCGCTGACGCGCATCTTCAAGAGCCACGGAATGGCCGACAAGAAGCTTCTGGAAGCCGCGGCGGCGGCGAGGGCTGGGGGAGCGCACGCAACCC
>VBDM01000052.1 GCA_005881355.1 Betaproteobacteria bacterium | reverse complement strand
TACCGCGTCGATCGAGCCTGCGAAATCCCCCGCCGCGAGGCGCGTGCGGAATTCGCCCTTGTCGAGGAAATCGGCGATCTCGCAGGAGGCGAGGTTGCGGAACTTGTCGCCGTGCTCCAGATCGTCCACGGCGAGGATCTGAGCTTCGCCGCGCTCATTGAGCGCGCGCACGAGGTTCGAGCCTATGAAGCCTGCGGCGCCGGTGACTACGTAGTACATTTTGTTCGTGCCTTGTCAGCTGAGCGCAAGCGCCTCGATCAGCTCCTGGGGATGGACCGGCACGGCTCCGAGCTTGCCGACGACGATTCCCGCCGCCTGATTGGCAATGGTCACCGCCTCGTGCAGAGACTTACCAGCGCCCAGCATTACCCCTAGGGTCGCGATTACCGTGTCTCCGGCGCCGCTCACATCGAATACTTCGCGTGCCTTCGCTTTTTCAGGCTTAGCAGGACGACCTGCTTCATAGAGCCTCATCCCATCCTCGCCAAGGGTGACCAAAAGCGCCTTGAGGCCGAGCTCCTTGCACAGGCTCTGAGCCTTGGCGTCAAGTTCCCTGTCGCTTTCCCAGTGCCCCACTACATCCCTCAGCTCCCTGCGATTTGGGGTCACGAGTGTCGCGCCCCGGTAGCGCGAATAGTCGTGCCCTTTCGGGTCCACCAGAATCATCTTTCCTCGAGCACGGGCGAGCTCGATCATCTGCGCAATGTGAGCCAGGCCGCCTTTCCCGTAATCCGACAGGATGATTACGTTTCGGTCGGAAATCATCCGCTCGTAATCCGCTAGCTTGTCCAGCAGAACCTCGTGGCTCGGGGGGATCTGGAAATCCACGCGCAATAGCTGCTGCTTTCGGGCAAGGATGCGCAGCTTTACCGTGGTTGCAATCTTCGGGTCGCGATGAAGACTTGTCTTTACCCCGTCCTTCTTCAGCAGCTGCTCGAGCGTGCGGCCCGATTCGTCTTCCCCAACGACCGACAACAGGGCCACGTCGGCACCGAGCACGGCGGCATTGCGCGCTACGTTTCCCGCTCCTCCCGGCCGCTCATCGGTTTTCTCCCGATCTATCTCCACGACAAGCACTGGCGCTTCGTCAGAAACTTTGATGGGATCACCAAACCAGTACCGGTCGAGCATCACGTCGCCCACGACGAGGATGCGCGCTTTATGTAGCTCGGAGAAGATCGGCTTTTCCAACTTCAGTCTTCCGCCTTCGTGGCCGCCCGCCCGATCGGATGGTACTCCAGCCCCCAGCGCTTCATCTCCTCGGGATCGTACAGGTTGCGGCCGTCGAAAATCGCCGGGGTTTTGAGCCGCTCCCGGACCGCGCGAAAGTCGGGGCTGCGGAACTCCTGCCACTCGGTGACGACCGCGAGCGCGTCCGCGCCGTCGAGCGCGGCAAGCGGCGAATCCGCGTAGCGGATGCCCGCGAGCGCCGCGAACGCGCTTTTCGCCGCGGGCATCGCGACCGGGTCGTACGCGCTCACCGTCGCGCCGTTCGCGAGCAGCTCCTCGATCAGAGCCCGGCTTGGAGCTTCCCGCAAGTCGTCGGTATTCGGCTTGAACGCGAGGCCCCAGACCGCGATGCGCCGCCCCGAGAGTTTTCCGCCGAATCGCGCGAGGATTTTTCTCGCGAGCACGCGCTTCTGCCCCGAGTTCACCCGCTCGACGGCCTCGAGAACCGGAAGCGCGCCGCCGGCTTCCCCGGCCGTGCGGATCAGCGCCTTGACGTCCTTCGGAAAGCAGGAGCCGAGAAAGTGATACCCGATGCGCGGGTCCGCTCCGATGCCCTTGCGCACCTGCTCGACGTCGGCGCCGAGCAGCTCGGCGAGATTGGCGAGCTCGTTCATGAACGAGATGCGCGTCGCAAGCATCGCGTTCGCTGCGTATTTCGTGAGCTCCGCGGAACGCGCATCCATGAGAAAGAAGCGATCGTGGTTGCGCTGGAACGGCGCGTAGAGCGAGCGCATGATCTTTACCGCCTGGGGGTCGTCGGCGCCCACGACGACGCGGTCGGGCCGCATGAAGTCCTCGACGGCGGCCCCCTCCTTGAGGAATTCCGGATTCGAGACCACCGCGAAGGGCAGCTCGACCCCGCGCTTGCCGAGCTCGGCCGAGATCGTCCCGCGCACTTTTTCGGCGGTGCCGACCGGCACGGTGGACTTGTTCACCACGACCCGGTACTCGGTCATGTGCCGGCCGACGCCGCGCGCCGCGGCGAGCACATGCTGCAGGTCCGCCGCGCCGTCTTCTCCGGGAGGCGTGCCCACCGCGATGCACTGCACGGTTCCAAAGCGGACCGCGCGCTCGACGTCGGTGGTGAATTGCAGCCTCCCGGCGGCGCGGTTGCGCCCGACGATTTCGAGCAGCCCCGGCTCGAAGATCGGCAGCCCGCCCTCCTCCAGCGTGCGGACCTTCGCTTGGTCGAGATCCAGGCAGAGCACGTCGTTCCCGACCTCGGCGAAACAGGCGCCGGTGACCAGGCCGACGTACCCGGTCCCTATGATGGTGACTTTCAACTCATGGCCTCCCGTCTGTGCGCCTCACGGCGCGAGCTCGAACTCCTCGCTGCGTTTGGGCGGATAGGTTTCCCAGCCGCCGCACGCCGGACAATGCCAGTAGAACTGCCGCGCCTTGAACCCGCAGTTCTCGCAACGGTAGCGCGCCAGCCGCCGCGTATGGCTGTGTATCAGATTGCGCACGAGCTCCAGATCGTTGCGCCGTTCGACGGGCGCGACCATCAGCTGAGCTTCGAGCAGCTTGTCCAGGCCGAGCAGCGTCTGGTTGCGCCGCAGCTCGTCCTTCACCAGCTTGTAGGCCGCTTCGGGGCCCTCGGTGTCGAGCGTCGACTGGAACGCGACGTCGAGCAGATCGAGCGACGGAAAGCTCGCGAGGTAGCCGCGCAAAAGCGTCAGGCCTTCGTCCATGCGCCCGAGCGCGCGGTGGCTGTCGAGCAGGCGCTGCGCGGCCAGCGCGAGATACGCCGGGTTCTGCTGTTCGATCCGCTTCCACGCCTCGATCGCGCCGGCATGATCGCCCGAACCGGCGGTGAGATCGCCCAGAATGATATTGGCGCGGACGCATTTGCGGTGGGCGGCGAGCGCCGCATCCAGATGACGCTTCGCCCCGTCGGGGCGCGAATGCGTCGTGTCCGACAACGCCAGCTCGCAGTAGTAGTTCGCAATTTCCTTTTGAGCGGACTCACCGGACTCCTTTTCCAGCTCGCGCGCGATACCGACGGCCTTCATCCAGTCCTTTTCCTGCTGATAGATCTCGCGCAGAGACCCGAGCGCCTCGGCGCGATGCGGGGAGTCCTTGAGCTCGAGGAACACGTCTTCGGCGCGATCGAGCAGGCCCGCTTTGAGGTAGTCCTGCCCGAGCTCGACCATCGCGTGCAGCCGCTGGTCCGCGCCCAGGTCCGGACGCTCGAGAAGATTGCGGTGCATGCGGATCGCGCGCTCGGTCTCGCCGCGCCGGCGGAAGAGGCTCCCCAGCGCAAAATGCAGCTCGACCGTTTCGGGATCGACCTTGACGACCTCGATGAACGCCTCGATCGCCTTGTCGGGCTGCTCGTTGAGCAGGAAGTTCAGGCCCTTGAAATACGAGCGCGGCAGCTGCCGCGATTCCAACAGCAGCTGCTTGATGTCGATGCGCGCGGCGAGCCAGCCCAGTCCGAAGAACAGCGCGAACCCGAACAGCCACCAGAGCTCGAATTCCATGCGGGATGGGCCTTAAGCTTGCGGCGGGGCACGATCCCCGCGTGGGCGTTGCTCGCGCTTGAGCTTCAGGATCTCGCGGCGCTGGCGGGCGAGGCGCGACAAGCAGGCAAGAACGCCGAGCGCCGCGCCCGAGGCGAAAAAAAGGAGCAACGCGACGATAATCGGCGTTTCCCAGGTTTGCCCGAGGAAGAAGCGCAGGGTCACCGGAGCGGTATTCATGAGCGCGAAGGCGAATATCGCGAGAAACAGCAGCGCCCGCAGCAGCCATGACAGATGAGCGATGAATTTCATGCCTGGCACGTTGTCCTGAAGGGCCGTTTCGGAAACGACTGAGGCGGCCTCCGACAAAGCAAACGGCGGCACCTCGTCCGATGCCGCCGCCCGCATGCCGCCGGCCAAATCTCCTATTTCTGGTCGACCCTCTCGCGCAGTTCCTTGCCTGCCTTGAAGTGCGGAACGTATTTCTCCGGCACGTGGACCTTCTCGCCCGACTTCGGGTTGCGGCCGACGCGCGCCGGCCGGTGATTGAGCCCGAAACTCCCGAAGCCGCGGATCTCGATGCGCTGAGCCTTCACCAGGCTCTGCGTCATCGCGTCCAGGATCATCTTGACCGTATATTCCGCGTCCTTTGCGACGAGCTGCGAATAGCGCGCCGCAAGCCGCGCAATCAGTTCGGACTTGGTCATGCCGGACCTCGATTACTGTTGAACGTTCTTGTCCAGTTTCGCCTTGAGGAGCGCGCCGAGATTGGTGCTCCCGGTGCTGGCGGCGCTTTCGCTCTGGAGCTTGGCCATCGCCGCGTTCTCCTCTGCAAGGTCCTTCTGCTTGACCGAAAGATTGATCGTGCGGTTCTTGCGGTCCACGTTGATGATCATCGCGGTGACGCTGTCGCCTTCCTTGAGATGGTTGCGGGCGTCCTCGACGCGGTCGCGGGAAATCTCGGAAGCGCGCAGGTAACCCTCGACGTCGCCCGTCAGATCGATCACCGCCCCCTTGGCATCGACCGACTTGACGGTGCCCTGGACGAGCTTGCCCTTTTCGTGGCCGGCGACGAAGTTGTTGAAGGGATCTCCTTCGAGCTGCTTGATGCCGAGCGAAATCCTCTCGCGCTCGACGTCGATCGACAGCACCTGCGCCTCGGCCTCCTCGCCCTTCTTGAAATTCCTCACCGCTTCCTCGCCGGGCAGCGTCCAGGAGAGGTCGGAGAGGTGCACGAGGCCGTCGATTCCGCCCGGCAGCCCGATGAAGATGCCGAAGTCGGTGATCGACTTGATCGGGCCGCGGACCTTGTCTCCTTTCTTGAAGTTCATTCCGAACTCTTCCCACGGGTTCGGCTGGCACTGCTTCATCCCCAGGGAGATGCGGCGCCGCTCCTCGTCGATCTCGAGGATCATGACCTCGACCTCGTCGCCGAGCGCGACCACCTTGGAGGGGTGCACGTTCTTGTTGGTCCAGTCCATCTCGGACACGTGCACCAGTCCCTCGATGCCCTGCTCGACCTCGACGAAGGCGCCGTAGTCGGTGAGATTGGTCACCTTGCCGAAAAGGCGCGTTCCGGTCGGATAGCGGCGCGACAGCCCCACCCAGGGGTCTTCGCCGAGCTGCTTCAGTCCGAGCGACACGCGGTTCTTCTCGGTGTCGAACTTCAGCACTTTCGCGGTGACCTCGTCGCCGACGGCGAGCACTTCGGACGGGTGCTTGACGCGCCGCCATGCGAGATCGGTGATGTGCAGCAGGCCGTCGATTCCGCCGAGATCGACGAACGCGCCGTAGTCGGTGATGTTCTTGACGACGCCTTTGACGACGGCGCCCTCCTGCAGGTTGGCGAGCAGCGCCTCGCGCTCGGCGCCTTGCGAAGCTTCGAGCACCGCACGCCGGGACACGACGACGTTGTTCCGCTTGCGGTCGAGCTTGATGACCTTGAACTCCATCTCCTTGCCCTCGTAGGGCATGGTGTCCTTGACGGGGCGGATGTCGACGAGCGACCCGGGCAGGAAGGCGCGGATGCCGTTGGTCATGACGGTGAGGCCGCCCTTCACCTTGCCGGAAATCATCCCCTTCACCAGCGTGCCGGCTTCGAGCGCCTTTTCCAGGTCGAGCCAGGCCGCGAGGCGCTTGGCCTTGTCGCGCGACAGGCGCGTCTCGCCATAGCCGTCTTCGAGCGCTTCGATCGCGACGCTCACGAAATCGCCGGGCTTGACCTCGACTTCGCCCTTGTCGTTCTTGAACTCCTCGAGAGCGATGAAGGACTCGGACTTGAGCCCGGCGTTGACGACGACGTAGTTCATGTCCACGCGGACGACTTCGGCGGTGATCACTTCGCCGGTGCGCATCTCTTTGCGCGTGAGGCTTTCCTCGAAGAGGGCGGCGAAGCTTTCCTGCGGAGCTAGTGCGGGGGCTGCATTCGACATAAAAAAACCTGCATTTGCCCGTCCGCGGGGACGGGGTTCGTTGATCCACGACAAAAAGCCAAGTCGTTTCGGAGCCCGGCTCTTGTCACTCGTTCGCCCCGCGGTACCAGCCCACGATAAGGGCCGCCGCCTGCCCGGCGCTCAACGCGGTGGTGTCGAGCAGCCGCGCTCCGGGGCTTTGCTTGAGAGGTGCCACGCTGCGCAACGCGTCGCGCGCGTCGCGGTCGCGCAAATCCTGCAAAAGGGCGGCCAGTGTAGCAGCGATTCCTTTTTCTTTCAACTGTTTATGTCGCCGTTCCGCCCGCGCTTCGGCGCTCGCGGTAAGGAACACCTTGAGGCCCGCATCGGGGAACACCACAGAGCCCATGTCGCGTCCTTCGGCGACGAGTCCGGGGGCGCGGCGGGCTGCGCGTTGCCGCCCGAGAAGCGCGCGGCGAACCGCCGGCAGCCCGGCGACGCGCGAGGCGGCGATCGAGCACGCCTCGGTGCGGATCGCGTCGGTCACGCGCTCGTCGCCGAGAAAGACCTCGGCACCCTCGAACCGCGCGCTCAGGTCGCCGGCGATCTGCGCAACTCTCGCTTCGTCGCCGAGGTCCGCACCCTCGCGCATCGCAGCGAGCGCCACCAGCCGGTACAAGGCTCCGCTGTCCAGGTAATGGAACCCGAGCTGTCTCGCCACTTCCTGAGCGACCGTGCCCTTCCCCGAGGCCGAGGGGCCGTCGATGGCGATCACCGGCACCGCGCTCACGCCGGAACCCGCTGCGAGATGCTCGCGAGCGAGTCGAAGTACTCCGGAAACGTCTTGCCGACGCAACCGGGGTCGTTGATGCGCACCTTGATTCCGCCCAGCGCCGCGAGCGAAAAGGACATCGCCATGCGGTGATCGTCGTAGGTGTCGATCGTCGCGGGCCTGAGCGCCGCCGGCGGCGTGACCCGCAGGGAATCGGCCCCTTCCTCGACCGCGGCGCCGAGCTTGCGCAATTCCTTCGCCATCGCGGCGATGCGGTCGGTCTCCTTGACGCGCCAGCTGGCGATGTTCCGGATCGTGCTCGGGCCCCCGGCGAAGAGCGCCGCCACCGCGGCGGTCATCGCGGCGTCGGGGATATGGTTCAAGTCCGCGTCGATCGGCTTCAGTCCTCCTCGAGCCGGTGCCCCGGACTCGATCCAGTCATCGCCCATCGAGACCTTCGCCCCCATCCTCTCCAGCACCTCGGTGAAGCGGACATCGCCCTGGATGCTCGAACGCCCCACGCCCTCCACCCGTACCGGGCCGCCGCCGATCGCGCCCGCCGCGAGGAAATACGAGGCCGATGAGGCATCGCCCTCGACGCGGATCTCGCCGGGGCTCGAATAGCGCTTGCCCGGAACCATGAACGACCTCCAGCCCTCGCGCCGCACCTCGACGCCGAAGCGTCGCATGATGTTCAGGGTGATCTCGACGTAGGGTTTCGAGATCAGCTCTCCCTCGACCTCGACCGCCCTTTCGGAGCCGGTGAGCGGCAGCGCCATCAGCAGCGCCGACAGATACTGCGAGGACACATCTCCGCGCACGCGAAGCGGCGCGCTCCGCCGGATCGTGCCGGGGTGCAAGGCAAGGGGCGGAAAGCCTTCTTTGCCGAGATAGTCGATGCGTGCGCCGAGCGCTCGCAGGGCGTCGACCAGATCGCCGATCGGGCGCTCGTGCATCCGGGGCGCGCCCGAGAGCCGGTACTCGCCCCCGGCAAGCGCGAGGACGGCGGTCAGCGGCCGGAAGGCCGTGCCGGCGTTGCCGAGGTGAAGGTCGGCGGACTTGTTCGGGAACGACCCGCCGCGCACCGTGGCCGAATCGCGCTCGATGCGGACGCCCAGAAGCTCGAGGGCGTTCAGCATCACGCGGGTGTCGTCGGAATCGAGCAGGTTCTCGACGCGCGTCTCGCCGTCCGCCAGCGCAGCGAGCAGCAGCACGCGATTCGAGATGCTCTTCGATCCCGGCATTCTGACCGTGCCGGCGGCCCGCCCGATCGGATCGAGGTCGAGGAACTTCACGACCGCGGGCTCATTGCCCGTCCTTGAGCCAGCGCTCGCGCGCGTCGTGCGCGCCGGAGAAGAGCGCCTCGAGCCCCTTGGCGTCGCCGCGCTCGATCATCCTGCGCACGCGGTCGAGCCCGCCGCCGTAGCGGCCGAGCTCGGCGAGCAGCGCCTTGCGGTTCGCGAGGCAGATGTCGCGCCACATCTCGGGGCTGCTCGAGGCGATGCGGGTGAAATCGCGGAATCCGCCCGCGGCGCACGAAAA
>VBDM01000431.1:2126-3412 GCA_005881355.1 Betaproteobacteria bacterium | reverse complement strand
TACGTGTCCATGTTTCGCACTACGTATGGAATTCCACTCACGTTGCCCGACTGGGTCATTGGCGCGGCCGTCGGGGTGGTCGCTCTTTGGCACCGTTACTTTGTTCGCCGAGGCAACCGCTACAAAAAAATCATTGACGAGTTTTCGAAAGAAAGTGCCGAAGAGGAACGCCGAGGCGATCGCTTGTTCGGCTGGTATCTTGCCGGGTCGTTCTTCTCCTTCATTATCGCGGGCACCCTCCTAGTTCTACGTACAGGGGGGTAGGTGCAGTTGGGTGCCTACAGGCGACCGCTGCGCGCAAGCCACACCAAGTGGCACGTGATTAAACACTCCCCCCAAACCGGGACACCTTCTGTAGGTGCATCTCCCGGAGATTCAACAGGGCGAGCTTCGAAAAAGTACCTGGAGCTGAACCCGAAGGCCGCGCGCTCGATTGCTGGGAGCGGGCGCTCGAGCTCCAGCCGGCGCATCCTCCGGCGCTGTTCTTCTCGGCGCTCGCCCACTCGCGATCCGGGAATCTCGCCGAGTCGCGCCGCCACCTCGACGTGCTGCTCAAGCGGTACCGGCGGACAACCTGTACGTCGAGCGCGGCCGCGATCTGCTGAAATCGGGGTTTCACGACTTGAGCGGCATCGCGGTTCGCTGCGCATCGCGAAATCCGGGCGCGATGGACAGGCGCCATGCCGCCTCCAGGGCCTCGAGCGGCTTTCCGAGATCCCGTTGGTAGTTTTCGGTCTCGTAGAACTTCCGAAAATCGTCCAGTCCGTATCGCTCCATCAGGTAGCCGACGAATGATCCGGCCAGAATGTACGCGGTCCTCGCGTCCGTGATCGTATTCAGCCGCCTCGGCGTCCGGACCTTGTTCAATGCCGCCAGCGAAGCCATGTCCGGCAATCGGCGCGCCGCCAGCTCGTGCAGGTCCTCACCGAAGTTCGGCGGCGCGGGGTTCCCGGCGAGCTTCGAGTGCAGGTGAACCGCAAGACCCTCCGCGAGGAAGCGATTGTCGCTCGGTGCGTAGATGTGGACGAATTCGTGCAACAGCCCTCCGCTGTTCTCTCGCATCCGCCGTAACGGCATTTCCATGCAGCCGCGGCGACCGGCATGGGCCAGGGTCAGGGCCTTGCTGATCTCGTACCTGGGGCTGACGGCGATTCGAACGAGATCGGTCCATGTCGTCCCCCAAAATTTTTCGACCTTTCCGCGTTCTTCCACCGCGTAGCGACAGTACGCCTGCGCCTCCGGCAAGGTCGCGCCGTCGACCGTGACTTCGACGTTTCGGTATCTTG
>VBDM01000431.1:0-2068 GCA_005881355.1 Betaproteobacteria bacterium | reverse complement strand
GGACGAATGCCGGCGCGCCGGGCGATACGCCGGGAGGGAGCAGTCCGCGGAGCACGTACGGCCCGGGCGCCTGCTGGACTGGCGGCCGGTCGACGGCTTGTCCGAAAAGCTCCTTGAAGATCGCGCCGTACGCGTCGGGGGGAACGACCGGGTTGCAGTTCATCTCGAGAAACCAGATACGTTTTTCCGGATCGATGATCGCATCGACCGCAAACAGCGTACCGCCGCGGATCGAGTCCGGTATGCCGCGCCAGAAGACCGGTCCCGCCGCGGCGAGCGCTTCGCGCACCTCGGTTCCGTCCAATTCCTTGAGGACGTTCGTGTTGAACAAGCTGATGGGGTTAAGCGGAGAATGATAGCGGTAGTCGGTGAGCACGGATTTCCCCTCCTCGAGAACTCCGTCCAGCGATATTCCCTGATATCGCGCCAATGCGTCCTGTATGTCCCATGCATTGTGAAACAAGACGGGCGCTTTGCAGTCGGCCATGACAAGTTGACGCAGGGTTCGCCGGCCGTCGCCCGTGGTCCTGGGCATGGGCTTTGTTTCAACGCATACCAAGGTGTCGTTCCAATACCAAACCTTGGCGATGTCGCCGGGTATGAATTCCTCGTAGAACTCCTTTTCTCCAGGCGGCCGCTCGCCGGCCTGCGCCGGCAAGAACGGACCGCGCAGTCCCTCTCCAAAAGAGGCGCTTCGACGCTTGACGATTACCGGGGTGTCGATCTGCCGCGGGTCATCGAACAGCCGCGGAGCGCGAATCCCGTTCTCCAGGCAAAAGCGCTTGAATGCGATCTTGTCGGTGGCCAGTTCCCAGCGCTTGTTGAAATACGGCAGCCAGCCGAGAAATCCGGTGGCCTGCGGGGAGATCTTTGGAGAGTAGCGGATCTGCGGGCCGCTGACGTCGACGAACTGAGGGACGAAATTGAAATAGCGTCCGCGCGCCTGCACTTCGAGGCCGAACGATTGCAGATCGAAATGAGCGCGCGCCTCGAACATCGGCAGGCATTGGGACACCGCCCGCATGTGGGCGAGGAAATCCGAGTTGTACGGCATCCGCGCGGCCTAGCGTTGCACGCGAACGTCCGGGCTCCGGCTCACCCGCACGAGCGCTCCGGGCGTGTACCGGTATTCGAAGCAATTCTGCACGTTGATTTCCGCCGGGAGCGCCCCGGCGCACTCGACAAGCTCCCAGGAGGCCGGCCCGAAAACGTGCAGGCTCTCGCCGTCGAGAACCGTGACCCGCGTGGGAAATGCGTCGTTCCAGCAGATGAAGATGACCCGCCTGGTCCGCGGATCGATCAATAGCTTCGGGCTCATGCGGGTGACGGAATGAGGCTCTTGAACGCGAGACTCACGCGGATGGCGGGGCAGTGCCTCGACACGCCTCGAGCCACATGGAGCACGTCGCCGGGGATGAGCACGACGCGCCCCGGCTTGGGGAGGACGGCCTGTACGACGTCCTTCGCTTCGTCGAGGAGCACCAGCTCACCGGCCCACTCCGCTTTCCAGGCCGGGTTCAAGTAGACGATCGCGGTGCAATTGTTCGGAGTCTTCGAGTCGAAATGCGGGTACCCCTCCACGCCGTAGGTGTGGGCATTCGCATAAGAGGTCGGCGATGGGCTTCAGGTTCGGGTCGGCGATCAGCTTGTCATCGAGGGGCGTCTCGTTTTCCGGACCCGCGCCCAGGAAATCGACGACCCAGTGCGAGTAGGGATCCTTTTCCCCCTGCGGCCAACCGTACCTCCAACGCACGTTCGCCGCGAAGTAGTCTTGCGCGGCCTTCAGCTGCTCGGCGGGGAACAGCGAATCGAACTGCGCGATGGCACGCGTTCCAGCGGCGCGCGGCCCCAGGTGCCAAACCGCCGATCTCGCGTCCGCCGCATCTGCGGCGGCGATTCGCCGGCTATCCGAGGGGTGCAGGGCAGCGCTCGGCACCGAATGCCCTATACCGTCTGGCGCGAAGGCGCCTATTCACCGCAGCCGCAGCCGCAGGTGCTGAGCTCGGCGTCGCTTTCCTGGTCGACTTCGCGATACCCCCAGTAGCCGCGATTCTTTCCTTCGTCATTT
>VBDM01000051.1 GCA_005881355.1 Betaproteobacteria bacterium | reverse complement strand
AGCTGGGCAACATCCAGGTTACCTCGGTGTCGAAGCACGCCGAGCGGCTCCTCGACGCCCCCGCGTCCATATTCGTGATCACCGGGGAGGACATCCGCCGCTCCGGCGCGACCCGCCTCCCCGAAGCCCTGAGGCTCGCCCCCAATGTGGAGGTCGCGCGCATCAACGCCAGCTCGTACGCTATCAGCGCACGCGGCTTCAACCAGCCTAACGCGATTGCCAACAAGCTGCTGGTGCTAATCGATGGTCGCGTTGTGTACACGCCGCTCTTTTCGGGCGTGTTCTGGGATGCCCAAGACGTAATGCTCGAGGACGTCGAGCGCATCGAGGTGATCAGTGGGCCCGGAGCGGCGCTGTGGGGTGCCAACGCCGTGAACGGCGTGATCAACGTCATCACGCGGCGATCCTCGGACTCCCAAGGCGGATACGCGTACGCGAACGGCGGCCACCTCGAGCGGGGCTACGGCGCACGCTACGGCGGCGCGGAGGGCAACGTGTCATATCGGGCCTACGGCAGGGTCTTCGACATCTTCAACACCTCCACCGCGAACGGGACGACGGCGAACGACGGCTGGAGCAAGGGGCAAGTCGGTTTTCGCACCGACTGGGGCACTACGGCGAACGGCTTCACACTGCAAGGCGATGGTTATCGAGGCTCGCTCGACCAATTGAATGACCAGAACTCGCATATTTCCGGAGCAAATCTGCTCGGCCGTTGGAATCGCGACCTTGCCGAGGGGGGCAGTTTGCGAGTGCAGGCCTATGTCGACCAGACCGAGCGCGAAATTCCGGGAATCTTGGCGGAGCACCTGAACATCTACGATGTCGAGTTCCAGCACGGTCTGCGGGCGATCGGGGCGCACGCGCTGATCTGGGGCGGCGGCTACCGGTACGGGAACGACCGCGTCACCAACAGCGCCGTATTGGCTTTCCTGCCCGCCGGTCGCGGCTTGCGTTGGAGCAACGTTTTCGCGCAGGACGAAATCGCGCTGGAGAGCAATTTGCGGCTCACGCTCGGCGGCAAGTTCGAGAACAACTACTACACCGGAACCGACTTCCTGCCCTCGGCGAGGCTTGCCTGGAAGCCCCGACCTGAGCGTCTGGTCTGGGGCGCGGTCTCGCGCGCGATCCGGGCCCCTTCACGGATCGACCGCGATTTGTTTGTACCCGCACGGACGGGGCCGCCGGCGATGCCGGCGTTAGACGGCGGGCCCGACTTTGTATCGGAAGTTGTCAAGGTATTCGAAGTGGGGTACCGGGCGCAGCCCTCGCCGCATGCAACCTATTCGATTTCACTGTTTCACAACGTCTACGACAAGCTGCGCAGCGTCGAACCCATCCCCGGAGGCGACACCGTGCTCGGCAACAAGATGGAAGGCACCGGCGACGGAATCGAAGCCTGGGGCAACTATCAAGCGGCGAAGAATTGGCGCCTGAGCGCTGGAGGATTTTTCCTGAGACAACGCTTGCGCCTGAAGCCCGACAGCGGGGATACCAATGTAAGCCTAGCGGGCAACGATCCGAAGCGCCAGTTTGTGCTGCGGTCCTCGCTCGACCTGCCTAACAGGACCGAACTCGACGTGGGAATTCGATATGTCGCGGCGCTGCCTAACCCCAGTGTCCCGGCTTATACGGCGATGGACGTTCGCTTTGCGTGGCGGCTGCGGCGCGAGCTCGAGCTTTCAGTCGTAGGGCAAAACCTTCTTGACTCCGGGCACACGGAATTCGTAGGTAACACCAATAGTGAAATCGGCCGCGGCGGGTATGTGAAGCTGAAATGGTACTTCTGAGCAAACGATCGGGTTGGGAGCCCACCGGGCTCGATGCCTGGGCCACGCCGGGCGGCGCGGCGCGATGGCTGCGCGCGTGCGCTTTTTCGATCGTGGTGGCGGCGGGTTTCGCGGGTCCACGCCTGGCGCAGGCCGACGCTCAAGCGGACGAATACCGCGTCAAGGCGGCATTCCTCTACAAGTTCGGCAGCTACATCGAATGGCCGAGCCGGAGCTTCGCGCGCACGGACAGCCCGGTCGCCATCGGCGTGATGGGCGCCAACGCTCTCGCCGATGAGCTGGCGCAGATCGTCGCCGGCCGCAGCGTCAACGGCCGGGCGGTGCAGGTGCGCAAACTGAGGCCGGGCGATCCGATCGCGGGCTTGCATATTCTCTTTATCGGCCGCGCGGACGACGGCCAGCTGCCCGAGGTCCTCGCCGCGGCCAGGGGCCGCGCCTTGCTCACGGTCACCGAATCCGACGAGGCGCTGGAGCTCGGCAGCATGATCAATTTCGTCGTGGTCGACGACAAGGTGCGCTTCGACGTCGCGCCGCCTCCCGCCGACTCGGGCAACCTCAGAATCAGCGCGCGCCTGCTCGGCGTTGCCCGCAAAGTGGTGTCGAAGTCGTCATGAGACTCTGGTCGCCGCGCTCATTGAGGCAAAAGCTGCTCGGCTTGGTGCTTCTCACCACGCTGGTGGCGCTGGTGGTCGCCTTGGGCGCGTTGATCGGATACGACCTGCGCGCCTATCACCGGACTCTTGTGTCGGACATGACCACTCAGGCGGAGCTGCTCGGTCGCACGATCGCGCCGGCGCTCGCGTTCGACGATCCCCGCGTGGCGAAGGAAAACCTCGGGCTTCTGCGTTTCCGGCCGCTGGTCAGCTCGGCCGCCGTCTACAACGCGCGCGGCGCGCTTTTCGTCACCTATGCCCGCACGGACGACAAGCACGCGTTTCCGAAGCTGCCCGGGCCCGAGGGCGCGCGCGTCGAGGACGGGGACCTCGTCCTCTTCAAGCGCATCGTCAACGACAACGAGATCCTGGGCACGGTGTACCTGCGCGCCGACTACGAGCTCTTCGGCCGGGTGTTCGATTACCTCGGCATTGCCGCCGTGGTTCTGATCGCCGCGATGCTGGTCGCGTTTTTCATGTCGTCATGGATGCAGAACATCGTGACCCGGCCGGTCCTCGCGATCGCCGAGATCGCCCGGGAAGTCGTGGAACGGCGGGACTACTCCCGCCGGGCGGTGAAGATGAGCGCCGACGAAGTGGGAACGCTGGTCGAGGCGGTCAACGATATGCTGGCGGAGATCGAGCGCCGCACGCTGGAGCTCGAGGCCTCGAACGCGAAGCTTGGGCGCGAGGTAGAGGAACGCAGCCGCGCGGAGCGGGAAGTCCTGCGCCTCAACGCCGAGCTCGAGGACAGGGTGCGCGAGCGCACGGCGCAGCTGGAGACGGCGAACAAAGAGCTCGAGGCTTTTTCCTACTCGGTGTCCCACGACCTGCGCGCGCCGTTGCGCGCCATCGACGGATTCGGCCAGGCGCTGGTCGACGACTTTCCTCAGCACCTTCCGGAGGCCGCGCGCCGTTACCTGACGAGGATCCGCGGCTCCACGCAGTACATGGCGCAGCTGATCGAGGATCTGCTCAACCTGGCCCGCGTATCGCGCGGGAAGCTCGAGTGCCGGCCCGTGGATCTGAGCCAGCTCGCTCGGGCAGTAGCCGGAGAGCTGCAGCAGCGCGAGTCCGGTCGCTCGGTGGAAATCTCGGTTTGGGACGGAATGAGCGCCGAGGCCGACCCGCACTTGCTGCGCGTCGCCCTCGAGAACTTGATCGGCAACGCCTGGAAGTTCACCTCGAAGTGCGAGAAACCCCACATCGAAATCGGCGCCTTGAAAGATCACGGGCACACCACCTTCTTTGTGCGCGACAACGGGGCGGGCTTCGACATGGCCTTCGCCGACAAGCTTTTCGGCGCGTTTCAGCGCCTGCACGCCGCAAAGGACTACGCCGGCACCGGGATCGGGCTTGCGACCGTTCAGCGCATCGTGCACCGGCATGGCGGGCGCATCTGGGCCGAGGCCGAGGTGGGCAAGGGCGCGGTGTTCTTTTTTACGCTGGCATTCGAGGCGGAGGGGACCGCAGAGGTCCCGCCGATCGAGGAAAGAGCCCATGGATAAGACGCCGATCCAGGTGCTGTTCATCGAGGACTCCGAAATCGACGTCGAGCTCGCGCTGCGCGCGCTCGATCAGGGCGGGTTCGACGTCTCGTGGGAATGCGTCGAGGTCGAGGAGGAGCTGAAACGGGCCCTGAGCTTGCAGAGGCCTCAGGCGATTCTGTCGGATTTCTCCATGCCCGGCTTCGACGGGATGGAGGCCCTGCGCCTCGCGAAGGAGATGGCGCCGGGCGTTCCCTTCATTTTTGTCTCCGGCACGATCGGCGAGAAGCGCGCGATCGAGGCGATCCGGCTCGGCGCGACCGATTACGTTCTCAAGGACAACATGCGGCGGCTCGGCACCTCGGTCAGGCGCGCCCTGTCCGAAGCCTCGGAGCGCGAGCTCGTGCGCATCGGGGAGGAGGAGCGCGCGCGCCTGGTGCAGGTGCTGGAGGCGACGAGCGACTATGTCGGGATCTCCGACCCGAGCGGGAAAATCATCTACATGAATGCCGCGGGACGAAAGCTCACCGGGGCGCCGCCATCGGGGGACGTCGGCAAATCGGCCAGCGACATCTATCCTCGGTGGGCGAGCGAGCGGGTCGAGGGGGCAGGGCGGCACGCCGCGGAGCGCGACGGCCTGTGGCACGGCGAATCGGCCCTGCTCGGGGCCGACGGGACCGAGATCCCGGTGTCCCAGGTGATCACCGCCCACAAGGGGTCGGACGGCGCGATACGGTTTTTCTCCACCATTGCGCGCGACATACGCGAACGCAAGGCCTACGAAGCGCGCCTGCAGTATTTCGCGAATTACGATCCGCTTACCGGCCTGCCGAACCGCTCGCTCCTCGGCGATCGCGCGCTTCAGGGAATCGCGCACGCGAAACGCGCGGGCCGGCCGACGGCGCTGCTCGTCATTGACCTGGACCGGTTCAAGCTCGTCAACGAAAGCTACAGCCACGGCGCGGGCGACACGCTGCTTCGCATGGTCGCCGACCGGCTGCGGGGCGCGGTGCGCGAAGGCGACACGGTGGCGCGGCTCGGCGCGGACGCGTTCGCCGTGCTCGCGACCGATCTGGCGCGCCCGGACGACGTAAGCGCCGTCGCGCGCAAGATCCGCGAGGCGATGCACTCGCCGTTCTGGCTGGAGGCGCGCGACCTCCACGTCACCGTGAGCATCGGGGCGAGCGTCTACCCGCGCGACGGCGAGGAGTTCGACATCCTGCTGCGCAACGCCGATGCGGCGATGCACCGCGTCAAGGCAGAAGGGCGCAACGGATTCCAGTTCTACGCCGCCGCGATGACGCGCCAGGCAACCGACCGGGTGGAATTGGAGAACGAATTGCGGCTCGCGCTCGGGAAAGGCGAATTGGAGATCCACTACCAGCCCCAGGTCGTCCTCGCGGACGGCCGTATCGTCGGCGTCGAGGCCCTGATGCGGTGGAACCACCGGGGACGGGGGTGGATTCCCCCCGGGCAGTTCATCCCCATAGCGGAGGACTCCGACCTGATTCACCCGCTCGGAGAATTCGCGCTCACCGAAGGCTGCCGGCGGATCAGGGCGTGGAGCGATGCCGGATTCGCTTCGCTGCGGCTCGCCGTGAACGTCTCGGCGCAGCAGTTCCGCAGCGCGGGCTTCGTCGAAGCGGTCGGCCGCGCCCTGCGCGCGGCCGAGCTCGAGCCGGCCTGCCTCGAGCTCGAGCTTACCGAGAGCGTGCTGGTGGAGAATCGCGAGGAGGCGGCCGATATCCTCAAGCGGCTCAAGGCCCTGGGCGTGCAGATCGCCGTGGACGACTTCGGCACGGGCTATTCGAGCCTCTCCTATCTTTCGCGGCTGCCGATCGACTGCCTCAAGATCGACCGCTCGTTCGTCAGCCGGGTGAACGAGAGAGGGCACGATGCGGCGATCACGCAGGCGGTGATCTCGCTCGCGCATTCGCTCGCGGTGCGCGTGATCGCCGAGGGCGTCGAGACCGCGGAACAGCTGGAATTCCTGCGCACGCACCGCTGCGACCAGGGCCAGGGGTATCTGTTTTCCCCGGCCGTCGATCCCGAGGCGATGGCGAAGCTCCTGGCGGCGGGATCGTTGGAACCGGACGAACAGTCCGCCGCGAAACTCAAATGAGTACACAGCCGGCGACGCCGAGGAGGCGATAATGGAAAAAATCATCATGCTCGTCGAAGACAATCCGGACGACGAGGAGCTCACGCTGCGCGCGCTGCGCAAGGCGAATATCGCGAACGAGGTTTTCGTCGCCCGGGACGGGACCGAGGCGCTCGATTTCCTGTTCGGCACCGGAAGGCACGCCGGGCTCGCGACGCCGCCCATGCCCGCGGTGGTCCTCCTCGACCTGAAGCTTCCGAAGCTCAACGGGATCGACGTGCTGCAGCGCATGCGCGCCGACCCGCGCACCAGACTGATCCCGGTGGTCGTTCTCACTTCGTCGAGCGAGGACGAGGACATGCTGAAAAGCTACCAGTCGGGCGCGAACAGCTACGTGCGCAAGCCCGTCGAGTTCTCCTCCTTCGCCAACGCGGTCACGCAGCTGGGGATGTACTGGATGCTGCTCAACCAGGGCCCACCGCTCAACCGCGCCTGACCCCGCGCGCCGCGGGCGCGCTACCGTTAGTATGACGGAATGAGCCGCCTTGCCATCCGCGGCGCGCTGTTGCTCGCCCCGCTCGCCCAGCACAAGAGCAGGCTCGCGCTTTCGGTGCTCGCCATCGCGCTCGGCGTGGCGCTCGGCTACGGGGTTCAGCTCGTCAATCAGGCGGCGGTCAACGAGTTCGCCGCCGCGGTGCAGACGCTCTCCGGGGAGGCCGATCTCGCGGTGCGCGGCCCGCGCGCGGGCTGGTGGCGGCGGCGAGCCCGGTGCTCGAGCTCGACGCGCGCCTGCCCGGCCGCCACGACGCGCTCAAGATTCTCGGGCTGGATATCTTCCGCGCGGCGCAAATCCAGCCTTTCCTGGCGGGCGGGGAAATCTCCGACCGCCTGGATTTTCTTCGCGCCGACCGGATTTTTGTTTCCGGCGCAGCCGCCGAGTGGCTGGGCCTGAAGAAGGGCGATGCGCTCTCCATCCAGGTGGGTCTGCGCGTGATTTCGCTGCGAGTCGCCGGGACTCTCGGCGACGGGCGCAGACAGCGATTCGCGGTCGTGGACCTCGGCGCGGCGCAGGCGATTTTCGCGCGGCCTGGAGTGCTGAACCGGATCGATCTGCGGTTGCGGCCCGGGGCCGATCCGCAGCGCCTCGCCGGGCGTCTGGGCTCCGAGCTGCCGCCGGGCACGCTGGTCGAGCGGCCTGAAGGCGACGCCGAGCGAACCGGCGCGCTGTCGCGCGCCTATCGCGTCAATCTCAACGTGCTGGCGCTGGTGGCGCTGTTTACCGGCGGATTGCTCGTCTTTTCCGCGCAGGCGCTCGCGGTGGTGCGCCGGCGCTCGCAGCTCGCGCTGCTTCGCGCGCTCGGCATGACGCGCCGCGCGCTCGTCGCGATGCTCCTCGCCGAGTCCGCGGTCGTCGGCGCGGTGGGCGCGCTCGGCGGGATCGCGCTCGGCCACGCGACCGCCGCCATCGTGCTCCGCCGCTTCGGCGCGGAGCTCGGCGCGGGATATTTTCGCGGGCTCGAGCCGACGCTCGTGCTTGACATGCCCGCGCTCGCGCTGTTCTTCTCGGCCGGCGTGCTCGCGGCGGTGCTCGGCAGCCTCGCGCCGGCGCTCGAAGCCGCCCGCGCCAGGGCCGCGTCGGCCCTGAAGTCCGGCGACGAAGAGCGCGTCCTCGAGCGGCTGCGGCCGGCGTGGCCGGGGCTCGCGGTGCTTCTTGTGGGCGCCGTCCTTACCCAGGTGGGGCCGGTGCGCGGCCTGCCGTTCTTTGGTTACGCCGCGATCGCGCTCCTGTTGATCGGCACGGTGATCCTGATGCCGGGCATCGCGGTGCTCTGCTTTCGCGTCGTGCCGCTCCTGGGGCCGCTCCCGGCGCGAATCGGCCTCGCGCAGCTCCGGGGCGCGCCCGGACAAACCGGTGTGAGTCTCGCCGCGATCGTCGCAGCCGTGAGCCTCATGGTGTCGATGGCGATCATGGTCACCTCGTTCCGCCGATCGCTGGACGAGTGGCTGGAGCGCGTGCTGCCCGCGGACCTCTATTTGCGCACGGGTGCGGGCTCCGACACGGCATTCCTTTCGCCCGCCGAGCAGCGGGTGATCGCGGCGCTCCCGGGCGTGGTCCGGGTCGAGTTCCTGCGCAGCCAGCGGCTGTTCGTCGCTCCGGACAAGCCGCCGATCACGCTGCTCGCCCGCGCCGTCGAGGCGGAAGGCAGGGTGCCGCCGCTCCTGGGAGCGGCGTATGTCCGCAAGCCGGGTGACCCGCCGGCGGCCTGGGTGAGCGAAATCGCCTCCAACGTATACGGTTGGCAGCCGGGCGCCGTCATCGAGCTTCCCATTGGAGGGCGTCAGGGACGCTTTACCGTCGCCGGCGTGTGGCGCGACTACGCGCGCCAACAGGGCGCGGTGCTGATCGAGCGCTACGAATATGTGCGCACCACCGGCGACGCGAACGCGAACGACGCAGCGCTGTGGCTCGCGCCGGGCGCGGACCAGGCGAGCTTGTCGCGCGAGATCGAGGGGCGCGTCGCGGGCGGCGCGAACCTCGAGATCGCGGGGCCGGGTGAGATCCGCAGCCTCTCGCTCAAGATCTTCGACCGCACTTTCGCCGTCACCTACGCGCTCGAGGCGGTGGCGGTGATCATCGGCCTTCTCGGGCTGTCCTCGGGCTTCGGGGCGCTCGCGCTCGCGCGGCGGCGCGAGTTCGGCATGCTGCGCCATCTCGGCATGACGCGGCGGCAGATCGGCGCGATGCTCGCCGCGCAGGGGCTGCTCGTCAGCGCAATCGGTCTCGGCGTCGGCCTTGCGCTCGGTTGGTTGATCAGCTTGGTGCTCATCCACGTCGTCAACCGCCAGTCTTTCCACTGGGGCATGGACCTGCACCTGCCCTGGCAGCTCCTGGCGGAGTTCGTGGCGGTGATGCTCGCGCTTGCGACGCTCACTGCGGTTGCGAGCGGCCGGCAGGCGATGAGCGGGGACGTGGTGGGCGCGGTCAAGGAGGACTGGTGAAAAAGCGGGATTTCAGCACCGAGGATTGAGGATTCACTGCTGGAACGAATGCGGCCCGTCGGCTTTCTGATATCGGCAGCTTTGGGGTTGTTCACCCCGGGCGCGCTTGCGGCGGAGGACTATGCGCAGGTGCGCCCCGGCGTGGCGCTGCAGTTTCCGCGCGACCACGGCAGCCATCCGCGGTTCCGCAACGAATGGTGGTACATCACCGGCTGGCTCAGGACGAGCGGCGGCGGCGAGCTCGGCATGCAGGTCACTTTCTTCCGCAACCGGCCGCGCATCGCCGAGGAAATTTCCAGCCGGTTCGCGCCGCGGCAGCTGCTGTTCGCCCATGCGGCGCTCGCCGATCCGGAGGCCGGGCGGCTGTTGCACGATCAGCGCGCTGCGCGCGCGGGGTTCGGGCTCGCCGAGGCGGCAGAGGGGCGCACCGACGTGGCGATCGGGGACTGGTCGCTCAGACAGACCGACGGCGGGTATGCGGCGGAGGTCGCGGCGCGCGATTTCCGTTACGCGCTGCGGTTCGACTCGAAGCAGCCCCCGCTGCTCCAGGGCGAGCGCGGCTTCAGCCGCAAGGGACCGGGCGCGGCGCAGGCGAGCTATTACTACAGCCGGCCGCGCCTGCGGGTGAGCGGCAGCGTCGTCATCCAGGGGCGCGAGCTGGAAGTTTCAGGCGAAGCCTGGCTCGATCATGAATGGTCGAGCGAGCCCCTGGCGCAAGAGGCCGTCGGCTGGGACTGGATCGGGATCAATCTCTCCGACGGAGGCGCGCTCATGGCGTTTCGCGTGCGCGCAAGGGACGGCGGCAGCTTCTGGGCGGGCGGCGCCGTGCGGGGCGCCGACGGCCGCGTGCGCATCCTGAAGCCGGGAGAAGTCCGGTTCGAGCCGCTCAGGCGCTGGCGCTCGCCGCGCACCGGCGCGGAGTATCCGGTCTCGGTGCGCGTGCACGCCGGCGCTCTGATCCTGGAGCTCGAGCCGCTGATGGACGACCAGGAGCTCGACGCCCGCGCGAGCACCGGCACCATTTATTGGGAAGGCGCGGTGCGCGCAAGACAGGGCGAGAAGGCGCAAGGGCGGGGCTATCTCGAGCTGACCGGGTATTGGAAGCCGCTCGGGCTCTGAATGCACGCGCGCTTCCGATAGAATTGCGCTCGAGATACCTGCCCAGGAAAATCGAGTTGCCCGCAAGTCCGGAATCTTCCTTCGTCACCGTCCAGGGCCGCAAGCTCGAAGTCCGCACGATCGCCGGCATCCATCGCGACGCGCCCGTGCTCGTGTTTCTGCACGAGGGCCTGGGGTCGGTGTCGATGTGGCGCGATTTCCCGGAGAAGGCCGCTCAAGCGACGGGCTGCGCCGCCATGGTCTACTCGCGGTACGGCCACGGCCAGTCGGAGGTGCTGTGCGAGCCGCGCGCCGTGGACTACATGCACGTCGAAGCGCTCGAGGCGCTGCCGGAGCTGCTCGGCAAGCTCGGCATCGCCGAGCCGATTCTCGTCGGGCATTCCGACGGCGGCTCGATCGCGCTCCTCTACGCGGCCGTGCGCGACGGCGTCACGGGACTGGTCCTCATGGCGCCGCATGTCTTCGTCGAGGACATCAGCGTGAAGAGCATCGCCGCAGCGAAGACGGCGTTCGAGAGCACCGACCTGCCGCAGAAGCTCGGCCGCCACCACGCCGACGCCGCGAAAACGTTCCGGGGCTGGAACGATATCTGGCTGAATCCTGATTTCCGCGGCTGGAGCATCGAGGAACACCTGCCGCGCGTGTATTGCCCGGTGCTCGCGATCCAGGGCTTCGACGACGAATACGGGACCATGGCGCAGCTCGAGGCGGTCGCGAAGCGGGCCGGCGGCCCGGTCGAGCTGCTGCGCCTCGCCGATTGCCGGCACTCTCCGCACCGCGATCAGCCCGGCGTGGTGCTCGAGGCGATGGCGCGTTTCATCGGCCGGCTCGGCGAAGGCGCGTGAAAACTCGGGATCGGGGACCGAGGGAAGGACTTGGTCCGGAGCGCAATTGCCAGTATCCTTGCAGCCTTGTTCTTCATCCTGAATTCTAAAATCCCTGTCCCGACATGAATCTCAAGCTCGACGTCTTTCCGCACATCTTTCCTCAGCCGTTTTTCGAGCGCGTGAAGACGATGGCGGAGCAGAATCCTTCGCTCGCCGGGCAGATCAAGCGCTGGCTGCACATCCCGGTGCTGTGGGACCTCGAAGCGCGGCTGCGCATGATGGACCGGTTCAAGGGCTACAAGCAGATCCTGACGCTGTCGCTTCCGGCGATCGAATTCCTCGCGCCCCGCGACAAGTCCCCGGAGCTCGCCATGCTCGCGAACGACGGAATGGCGGAAATCGTCGCAAAGCACCCCGATTACTTCCCCGCGTTCGTCGCGTCGCTTCCGATGAACAATATCCCCGAAGCGCTGCGCGAGACGGATCTTCACCAACGTGAACGGGCGGGCGCTCGATGATCCGGAGTTCTATCCCATCTTCGAGCGCATGGTGAACAAGCACGACCTGCCGATCTGGGTGCACCCGACCCGCACGGCCAAGTTCGCCGATTATGTCGGCGAGAGCAAATCGAAGTACGAGATCTACTGGCTGTTCGGCTGGCCCTACGAGACGAGCGCCTTCATGGCGCGCATGGTGTTTTCGGGGATGCTGGAGAAGCTTCCCAACCTCAAGATCATCACGCACCACCTGGGCGCGATGGCGCCGTTCTTCGACGAGCGCATCGGCTACGGAATGGACCAGCTCGGCGCCCGGACTTCGGATGATGATTACGCGGTGATCCTCAAGCGCATGGCGAAACGCCCGGTCGACTATTTCCGGATGTTCTACGCGGACACCTCGGTGAACGGATCGAGGTCGGCGACACGCTGCGGCCTGGACTTCTTCGGCCCGGACCGAGTGCTGTTCGGCACCGACTGCCCGTTCGACCCGGAGGGCGGGCCGCTCTTTGAAGTTGAAGGACGGCGACCGTCGCAAGGTGTATTTCGGCAACGCCATCCGCATGCTGCGGCTCGAGTTGCCCGATGCCTTGAAAGAGAAGCCGAAATCGAAATCGCACCCGTCCCGTGCGAACCCGCGGAAGAAGGCAGGCAAATGACGATACCGCGCGAGCGCGTCGAGTATTCGGCCATCGTAGACCGGCCGAAGCTCAAGCTTCCCGCCGGGAAGCGCATCGTCGTCTGGACCATCGTCAACCTGGAGGTCTGGGACATCTCGCGGCCGATGGCGCGGCAGGTGCTGCCTGCGCCGACCGGCGTGTCGCTTCTGCCCGACGTGCCGAACTGGAGCTGGCACGAGTACGGCATGCGCGTGGGCTTCTGGCGCTTCCACGCGCTCTA
>VBDM01000430.1:996-2662 GCA_005881355.1 Betaproteobacteria bacterium | reverse complement strand
CAGGGGGCCCGCGCGTACCTGACCAAGCCTCTCGACGTGAGAGAACTTCTCTCGTTGATCGACGACACCCTGCGAAACGAGGAGAGCTAGAGAGTGAGTGACCTGTTCGCAGCCCGGATCCTCATCGTCGACGACGAGCCGGCGAACGTCCGCCTTCTCGAACGTATTGTCCGCGACGCCGGGTGGACGGACGCTCGTTCGACGACCGACTCGCGCGAGGCCGCTGCGCTGCACGCCGACTTCCGACCGGATCTGGTCCTCCTCGACTTGATGATGCCGTACTTGGATGGCGTGGCGGTCATGAAGCAGCTGCGGTCGACGATCGCGGACGGTGAGTTCCTGCCGATCGTGGTCTTGACGGCGGATGCAACCGGCGACGCGAAGCTGCGGGCCCTGGACGCGGGCGCGACGGACTTTCTTACAAAGCCGTTCGACCGTATGGAAATCATCCTCAGGGTCAAAAACCTACTGCAAACGCGGCGGCTCTACCTTGAGCGCGAGCAGCAGAAGCGCTCGCTCGAGGCCACGGTGCGCGAACGGACAGAGCGACTCCTGCAGAGTGAGAAGGTCGCCACGATGGGCTCGCTGCTCGCGGGCGTGGCGCATGAGCTGAACAATCCGCTCGCCGTCGTGATGGGTCAGGCGATGCTGCTCCGGGAGAGCGCCGCCGATTCGCCGTTCGCGGCCCGCGCGGAAAAGATCCACGCGGCGTCCGCGCGGTGCGCCCGAATCGTGAAGAACTTCCTCGCGCTGGCGCGGAACCGCCCGCCGGAGCGCGGCCCGGTCGCGCTCAACAGCGTCGTGACGCAAGCGATCGAGCTCCTCGCATACGAACTCCGAACTTCCTCGGTCGAGGTCGAGGTGCGCCTCTCGGAGTCGGTGCCGGTCTTCCAGGCCGATGCTCACCAGCTCCATCAGGTCATCGTCAACCTCGTCGCCAACGCGCACCACGCGATGCGCCAGACCACCGGACTCCGCCGCATCACGCTGGCAAGCGGGTTCGACGCGGCGACGGCACGCATTCGCCTGACGATCACCGACACGGGACCGGGCATTTCGGCGGAGTTGCAGGCGAGGATCTTCGAGGCGTTCTTCACCACCAAGCCGCCCGGCGAGGGAACGGGCCTGGGCCTCTCGCTGTGCCGCGGGATCGTCGAGGAGCATGGGGGTACCCTGACCGTCGAAAGCCAGCCCGGCCAGGGCGCGACGTTCATCATGACGCTTCCCGCGATACCCGTTGCCGCCGTGGGTGCGGTCGGAGCCACCGACGGCGTGACGCGCGTGAGCCCGAAGCGCATCCTCGTCGTGGAAGACGAGCCGGAGATCGCGGCAACGCTCGTCGAAACGCTAGAGCGCGACGGTCACAAGGTCGATGTCGCGAGCGACGGCGTCGCGGCCCTCGCCCGGGTGGAGGGCGCGGACTACGACCTCATCATCACCGACACGAAGATGCCGCGCATGGACGGTCCGGCCTTCTACCGGGAGCTGATTCAACGCCTTCCGGTCTTCGCGCGTCGGGTGGTCTTCGTCACCGGCGACCTGATGGACCGGGAGCAACGCGAGTGGCTCGAGTCCACCGGATGCCCGACTCTCGCGAAGCCGTTCGATATAAACGACGTCCGGCGCGCCGTGCAATGCCGTTTCGGCGCCTCGGCGTGAGCGATCA
>VBDM01000430.1:0-976 GCA_005881355.1 Betaproteobacteria bacterium | reverse complement strand
CACCTCGCGAGCGTGACGCATGAAATCGCCACGCCGACGCATGCTGGTGGTGGATGATGAGCCGGAGTCGCTGACGCACGGGGAGTTGACCCGGCCCTGAAGCACCCGCTATGGTTCTGCCCACCTACGGCAACGAGAGGTGGCGGATGCCCCCCTACGGCACCGCGATCGGACGAGGCACCCGTGAAGTATCCACTCAAGGCCACCGCGCCTAAAGTGGGCCGCCACGGACCCAAGAGCCTGATATAAAGCAAGCCGGCATCACGCGCCTGAGACGGCTGGTGGTGGAGGTACGTCCACGACACCTGCCGAGTTGGCGCGGCAGCTTCTGCACCGAGGCCGCCGACACTGCGCACGCCTCGACGCTATCGCCACGCTATGCCGAGGCGCCGCGGGCGTCGACCGCATGTCGTTCTTCGAGAGCCCGACCGGGCTCTTGATGAGTCCTGCTACCTCTGCGATGCCATGGTCGAGCGTCATCACGGTTTGATGATGCATCGTGAGTGCTACGAGGCGGACATCCGGCGAGGGCGGTCGTGACTCGGGTCCCCTGGAAGGTCACGATGAGGGCGCTACAGCGGGCGGCGATCCCCTGCAAAGGTTGCCGGTTTCAGGAAAGCTTTTCGGGGTCTTGCTGCCGACTCGGGGTGGGCCCTATGCTAACCGTGGAGTGCGACCATGCCCCCTCAAGTAGTTCGAGCTGGTCCAAGCCACGTCGATGTACTCGACCGGGTTCTCGATAAAGGCATCGTCATCGACGCTTGGGTCCGGGTGTCAGTGGTCGGAATAGAACTCGTGACGGTCGGTGCCCGCGTCGTCGTCGCGTCGATAGAAACGTATTTCGCGCACTCCGAAGCCCTCGCCGAGTTGCCCCAACAGACCGCTCCGGCAAGGGGTGCTTTGCTGTTCGCGCAAAGGTGACCGAAAGCGATCACATCACCCGCCTCGCTGCTCTGCCGTGCGGATTTTTACCGCT
>VBDM01000429.1:429-2062 GCA_005881355.1 Betaproteobacteria bacterium | reverse complement strand
ACCTGCTGCTGGTGGCGCTTGCCGTTTACAGTTACCGTGATATCCCGGCTTTCAGCCACGACCGCCTCCGATGCGCGCGTGCGCTTTTTCCAGCGCCCGCCGCGACAGCACCGCCGCGAGGTGCTGGCGGTAGGACGACGGCGCGTGCACGTCCTGCATCGCCTCGATCTTGCGGCAGATCTCGCAAGCGTCGCGAAACAGCGCGTCGGACGCGGCGCTGCCGACGATCGCGCGCTCGAGCTCCTTGACGCGCACCGGCGCGGGGCCGACGCCGCCGAGGGTGACCGAGGCGCGCTTGATCTTGCCGGCGCCGTCCTCCTCGAGCAGCGCCGCCGCGGAGACGATCGCAAAGTCGCCGTGCCGGCGCGCGAACTCGACGAAGGCATGGCCGTGGTTCTTCGCCCACAGCGGAAAGCGCGCGCCGGTGAGCAATTCATCGGGCCCGATCGCCGGCGTCATATAGGTCTTCGGGAACTTGGAAAAGGGGATCTCGCGCGTGCCCTTGGGGCCGGCGACCGCAACCGTCGCATCGAGCGCAGCGGCGACGGTGACGAGCTCGGCCGACGGGTCGAGCTGGCACAGCGATCCGCCCAGCGTGCCGCGATTGCGCGTCTGCCGGTGGCCGACCTGCAGGATCGCTTCATGCATCAGCGGGCAGCGTTCGCGCACGGCTCCGGCGAATTCGATCTCGCGCTGGCGCGTCATCGCGCCGATCTCGAGCGCGCCGCCCGTCTCCCGGATGTACGCGAGTCCCTCGACCTTGTTGAGGTCGATCAGATGGTCGGGCAGCACCAGCCGCATGTTGAGCATAGGCATCAGCGACTGGCCCCCGGCCAGCAGCCTGTTGTTCTCCAGACGCTGAAGCAGGCCGATGACATCGGGGATCGTCTGCGGGTCGTGGTAGCTGAAAGGCGGCGGCTTCATCGGCGCTCCGCTCTCATGATCTCCACGAGGCGCGGCGGCGTGACGGGCAGCCGCGTCACCGCGCCCGGGACGCCGAGCGCGTCGTCGATCGCCGACGCGATGACCGCGCCGACGGGGTTGACGCCGCCCTCGCCCGCGCCCTTGATGCCCAGCGGGTTGAGCGGGCTGGGCGCGTCCTCGGTGAGCAGCACGGCGATGCCCGGCGCCTCGCACGCTGTCGGCATCGCGTAATCGGCGAGCGTCACCGAGAGCGGCGAGCCCTGCGCGTCATAGACGAACTCCTCGAGCAGCGCTCCGCCCAGGCCCTGCACCACGCCGCCTTCGATCTGGCCCTCGACCAGCCTGGGATTGACGGCCCGGCCGATGTCGAACGCGGCGAGGTAGCGCTCGACTGCGACGCCGCCGGTCTCGCGGTCGACCTTGACCACGGCGATGTGAGCGCCGTAGGGATAGGTCATGTGCTCGCTCTTGAACGAGCCTTGCGCCGAACACCCAGGCTGCATGTTCTCGCGCAGCTTCGTCGCGGCGATGTGCACCGCCGAGCCGGTCATCACGGTGGTGCGCGAGGCGTGCGAGCCGTAGCCCTGCTCGATCCGATCGGTGCACCCGTGGGCCACGCGCACGCGCCGGTAATCGACGCCCAGCGCGTCGGCGGCGATCTGCGCGAGCACGGTCTCCACGCCTTGCCCCAGCGACGCGGCGCCGGTGA
>VBDM01000429.1:0-204 GCA_005881355.1 Betaproteobacteria bacterium | reverse complement strand
AGATTGCGCCGCCGCGCTTCGACGCGGTCGATTCCGATTTTCGCGGCGATCGCGTCCAGCAGGCGCTCGCAGACGAACGTGGCCTCGTAGCGGCCCGGCGCGCGGTAGGTCGCCGCGGGCGTCTTGTTGGTAAGGCGATAATGCCCGATCGCGCGATACGCCGGCACGCGATAAGGCCCCGGCAGCATTCCGGCGGTCATGTCG
>VBDM01000428.1:1753-2205 GCA_005881355.1 Betaproteobacteria bacterium | reverse complement strand
ATCGCGATGACCCGGCCGTCCGGAAGGTTGGCGATCACGAGGTCTTCCCACAGCGCAATGCCGCGCGTGCGCGGAGCGTTGCCCTGGTGCTTCACTCCCGGATCGCATACCCAGACGAATTCGCCCTTGCCGGGATTGCGCGCGTCGATCTTGTACACGCTGCCCCAGCCGTCGGTCGTGTACATGAAGCCGTTGTCGATGAGCGGATTGACTTCGTTCTCAGGGCCGTTCTGCCCGACGTCCTGCATGCCGCCCAGCGCCATCGCCCAGACGAGCCGGAGGTTCTTGACGTTGTCGCGGTTGATCTGCGTGAGCTTCGAATAGCGCGTGGCGCCGTAGTCGCCGTTCATAAGCAGCCAGTTCTGCGGCTCGTTCTGCGGATTGAGCAGACGGTCCCTGTTCACGGTCATCTGGTACTCCGCGGCGAACGCCGCGGCGGCGAGCGCAACGGC
>VBDM01000428.1:0-1665 GCA_005881355.1 Betaproteobacteria bacterium | reverse complement strand
TGCTTGCAAGTGCTCCGTGGGAGCTTATACTTCTGTCGGTCATCGTGAGATTTCGCAGGCTTTCTGCAAAGGAGGAGCGATGAAGAACGACGGAATCGATCGTCGCAGGTTTCTGAAAAGCGCCGTGGCAGGCGGCGCAGCCGCCGCAACGGTCTCGCTGCCGCGAGCAGCGGAGGCCCAGCAGGGCGTGCCCTCGCCGGCGAGCCAGGGCTCACCCACACCGGCGAACACCTACGCGTATCTCAATCCCGACGAGGCGGCTTTCGTCGAGGCGCTCGTCGACCACATGGTGCCCGCTGATGCGTACTCGCCCAAGGGCACCGAGCTCGGCCTCAACACCTACATCGATCGGGCGCTCGCCGGCGGCTGGGGCAAGGGCGACCGCCTCTACATGCAGGGCCCGTGGAAGCAAGGCGTGCCGAGCCAGGGCTATCAGCTTCCGCTCACGCCCGCGGACCTGTACCGCACCGGCATCGCCGCCGCCAACGCGTTCTGCGTCAAGACCTACGGCAAGCGCTTCGACAAGATCACCGAGGGCCAGCGCGAGGAATTTCTCCTGGGTCTGCGGGCCGGCAAGGTGGCTTTCGAAAACGGGCCGCCTGCGCGCGTTTTCTTCGCCGCGATGTACCAGAACGTCATGGAGGGCATGTTCGCGGACCCGATCTACGGCGGCAACCGCAACAAGGCGGGCTGGAAGATGATCGGCTTCCCCGGCGTAATTGCCGTGCATTACCAGAACGTCGAGAAATACCGCGACAAGAAATACTCGGTCGATCCGATCAGCATCTCGGACATGAGCTGAGGGAGGACGACATGACCACCAAGCTGAAGGAAGTCGACGTCGTCATCGTCGGTCTGGGCTGGACGGGCGGCATACTCGCGAAGGAATTGAGCGCGACCGGGTTGAAGGTCGTCGCCCTGGAGCGCGGCGGCCAACGCAGCACGGAAAGCGATTTTTCCGTGCCCGCCGTACGCGACGAGCTGCGCTACGTGGTGCGCCACGACCTCATGATGAACACGCAGAAAGACACGCTCACGGTGCGCAACAATCCCTCGCAGGAGGCATTGCCGATGCGCCGGCTCGGCTCGTTCCTGCCCGGCGACGTCGTCGGCGGCTCGGGCATTCATTGGAGCGGCCATACCTGGCGCTGGAACGACATGGAATTCAAGGTGCGCAGCCTCTACGAGGAGCGCTACGGCAAGAAGCACATTCCCGAGGACATGACGATCCAGGACTGGGGCATCAGTTACGGAGAGCTCGAGCCGTATTACGACAAGTTCGAATACACGGCGGCGGTCTCGGGCAAGGCGGGCAACCTTCGCGGCCAGATACAATCAGGAGGCAATCCGTTCGAGGCGCCGCGCGCCCGCGACTATCCGCTCCCGCCCCTCACGCCGCTGCTTGCGCAGGAAATGTTCAGGACGGCCGCGCAGAACAACGGCTATCACCCGTTTCCGCGCCCCAGCGCCAATGCATCGCGCGCCTACACCAACCCCGACGGCTCGCGCTTCGGCGCCTGCCAGTATTGCGGCCATTGCCAGCGCTTCGGGTGCGAAGCGAATGCCAAGGGCAGCCCGCACATGACCGTCATTCCCATTGCGATGCGCAGCCCGAACTTCGAGCTGCGCACGCACATGTGGGTGACCAAGGTGCTGAAGGATGCG
>VBDM01000427.1 GCA_005881355.1 Betaproteobacteria bacterium | reverse complement strand
GCTTCATCGAGCGCTACGCGACTAGGCCCGAGGACCTGCCGCTCGTCGCCTGTCCCGACGGATCGGTGCTGCGCAATCCCGCAGAGAACGAGCTCGCGCGCTGCATCGGCATGCTGGATGCCGCCGATGCGGAGCGCGTGCACGACGTCGCCGTCGTCGGCGCGGGCCCCGCGGGACTCGCGACCGCGGTCTACGCGGCCTCCGAAGGGCTCTCGGTGATCGTCATCGACGCGCGCGCCTTCGGCGGGCAGGCGGGCGCGAGCGCGCGCATCGAGAACTATCTCGGCTTCCCGACCGGCATCTCGGGCCAGGCGCTCGCGGGCCGAGCCTACACGCAGGCGCAGAAATTCGGCGCGCGCATGCTGATCCCGACCGAGGCGGTGCGCCTGGACTGCGGCCGGCCGGAGGAGCGCGATCCGCTCGCGCTCGAGCTCGCCGGCGCGCGCAGCGTGCGCAGCCGCACGGTGGTGGTCGCCACCGGCGCCCGCTATCGCCGTCCGGACTGCGCCGACCTGGAGGCCCTCGAAGGGCGCGGCGTCTGGTACTGGGCCTCGCCCATCGAGGCGAAGGCGTGCGCGGGGCAGGAAGTGGCGCTCGTCGGCGGAGGCAACTCAGCGGGGCAGGCCGCGGTGTTTCTCGCGGGGCACGCCGCCAAGGTGTGGATGCTGGTGCGCGGGCCGGGGCTCGCAGCGAGCATGTCGAGATACCTGATCGACCGGATCGCCGCGATCCCCAATATCGAGCTGCGCACGCGCACCGAGATCGTCGCGCTCGAGGGCTCGCGCGAGTCCGGCGTCGAATCGTTGCGCTGGCGGCACCGAGACTCGGCCGCCGAGGAGACCCGCGCGATCCGCAACGTGTTCCTGTTCCTCGGCGCCGATCCGGCGACCGGGTGGCTCGAAGGTTGCGGCGTCGCCTTCGACGACAAGGGCTTCATTACGACCGGCGCCGGCGGGCGCCTGCCGCTCGAGACCAGCGTGCCCGGCGTGTTCGCGATCGGCGACGTGCGCTCGGGCTCGGTCAAGCGCGTCGGCGGCGCGATCGGCGAGGGCGCCGCGGTGGTCGCGCAGATCCACGCGTTTCTTGCGCGGGAGGATGCCGAGGTGGAGGCACGGGCCGCGTAGCGCGTGGTGAGTTCCCGGCGTGTCCCACCTCTTCGAAACCGCCACTAGCGGTCGCTCCAAGTGCCGCGGCTGCGCTCAAGGCATCCAGCGTGGAGAGCTGCGCTTCGGCGAGCGCCTGCCCAACCCCTTTGCGGAGGGCGAGATGACGCTGTGGTTCCATCCGGCGCCCGCGAACGTGCCCGACCGGGAGAGCCTCGAGCGCGCGGCGCGCGCGAGCCTCGCGCACCGGCGCCTCCCGCGGATCGACGGCGCCGAGCGCTCGCCGGGCGCGCAGGCGAAGTGCCGCAGCTGCCGCGAGCCCATCGCGCGCGGGAGCTGGCGCATCCGGCTCGTGTTTTATGAAGAAGGGCGCTTCGCCCCGGGAGGGTTCGTGCACCTCGACTGCCGCAAGGCCTACTTCGAGACCGACGACGTCCTGGACCGGGTGCTCCACTTCGGCCGGGACTTGAGCGCTGATGAGCGCGAGGAATTGAGGCGCGCGTGCGGCGGGGGGAAGCGCTAGAACTGCCCGAGCTCGAATCCCTCTTTCCACAGTTCCGGCGCTGTTGTTTGTCGCCATGTCCAAGTCGCCGACATGAATTCAGGTTCCGTAAAGTAAAATGCCGGCGCACCCGCAAAGATCCCTGTCGATAGCGATGACTTCCGCCGCGCACAGCTTCCACGCCGTCGCGTTCGTCGAGAACCTGGCTCTCAGGGAGCTCGCGCCCGCTTTTCCCGAGGCGAAGCGCACTCCGCACGAGCTCTGGTACACGACGCCCGCGGGGGGGACCGTCTTTGTCTATCCTTTCGGCGCGATGGTATTCCACGACGTGCCGCCGGCGGAACGCGAGGCGCAGGCGGCGCGCCTGCACGCCGCCCGGCCCGGGCTGACGAACGCGCTGGGCCTTGAAGAATCTTTCAGCGTGCGCGAGGAGCCGGGCGCGCGGCCCGACGTGCAAGACGGCGTGCTAGTCCTCGACAAGCTCAGCTTCGAAGGCGCGAGCGTGGTGGCGATGACCGTCGCGCAGAGCGCGGCCATGGATTACTACGACCGCATCGTCGACGAGATGTTTTCCCGGACCGACCGCCTGGTCGATCGCTTGGAGAAGGCGGGCAGGGCTCCATTCGCGACCAAACCCCTGCACCGGTTCATCGGCACGGCGATCGGTACGCGCAACGAGGTCCTCTCCATCCTGCACATGCTCGACAAGCCGGACGCGATCTGGGAGGACGCGACCGCCGACCGCATCTACCACGAGCTGCAGGCGGAGTTCGATCTGTCCGACCGCTACCAGGCGCTCGAGCTGAAGCTGCGCAGCGTGCAGGAGGCGCTGGAGCTGGTGCTCGACATGGCCCGCGACTACCGGCTGGTGCTGCTCGAGGCGACCATCGTGCTCCTGATCGTCATCGAGATCGTGCTGAGCTTCGTTCGATGAAAAGCGCGCCCGCGCGCCTTACTTCGCCGCCGCCAACGCCGAGCGCACCGCCTCGATGCGCTTGCGGTTGACGCCCATGTCTCCGCGGCCCACGCGCGAGGCCGAGCGCACCTGGATCGCGTTCGCCGCCGGGTCGAACCAGAACTCCACG
>VBDM01000426.1 GCA_005881355.1 Betaproteobacteria bacterium | reverse complement strand
ATGCCGATTTTCACCTTGGGATGGCTGGCGAGATCGAAGGCGCGGCCGTTCCACAGCTCCAGGCGCAGCGAAATGGCCGCGGATTGCCTGAGCTTTTCGATCAGCCGTTCGAGGCGACGTTCGAGAAACATGTGATTTCGCCGGGACTGCGGCTATCATAGCATCGCCCGCAGGGGAGATGTGCGCCTGCGCGGGAGGTGTTCACGCGCAAATGACAAAAGCTCCCCGAGGATTCTGAATTGGAGGCTTTCCTCGCATCGCTCGTCAGCGTCGCCTTTCACGGCACCGCGCTGGGGATGATCCTGTACGTGATCTCGGTCGGCCTGTCGGTGACGATGGGCCTGATGGGCTTCGCCAATCTCGCCCACGGGGTGTTCGCCATGGCCGGGGGCTACATCCTTACCACGGCGATCTCGCGCTTCGGCATGCCTTTCCCGCTCGCGCTCGCGCTCGCATTCGTGCTCGTCGCCGCCGGCAGCGTGATCCTCGAGCGGCTGCTTTACTCCAGGCTCTACGCGGCGAGCGATCTCGAGCAGGTGCTGTTCACCATCGGCCTGATCTTCATCGCGGTGGCGGTGGCGCGCTTCATCTACGGAACGCTCCAGCAGCCGGTGTTTCTGCCCGATTATCTGAAGGGCCAGTTTCCGCTTCTCGGCCGCGATTTCCCGACCTACCGGGTTTTCATCATCGTATTCAGCGCCGCGACGGTGGGGCTGCTGTGGTTCGGCGTCGAGCGCACGCGCTGGGGCGCGATGGTGCGCGCCGCGGTGGACAACCGCGCGATGGCGCAATCGGTGGGGATCAACACCAAGCGCCTGTTCACGCTCACCTTCGCGCTCGGCAGCGGGCTCGCGGGACTGGGCGGCGGGCTCGGCGCCGAGATCATCGCGATCCAGCCGACCTATCCGTTGGAGAATCTCGTGTACTTCCTGGTAGTCGTCTCCGTCGGAGGCCTCGGCAGCCTGCGCGGGCCGTTCGTCGCAGCGCTCCTTATCGGCATCGCCGACACCGCATGCAAATACTGGCTGCCGCAATACGGCGCCTTCCCTATCTACGTCGCCACCATCGGCGTCCTGCTGTGGAGGCCCGCGGGT
This sequence comes from Betaproteobacteria bacterium, assembly GCA_005881355.1. Taxonomy (GTDB): domain Bacteria; phylum Pseudomonadota; class Gammaproteobacteria; order Burkholderiales; family SG8-39; genus VBDM01. Next base: position 1,209 of record VBDM01000426.1, on the reverse strand, counting down.
TTGTTCGGGCGGCACGCATGAGCGCGCACTCCGGAGGCTACAGCGCAGATCCCCGCGTCCGCCCGATCGAGTGGCTGCCGTGGATCCTCGCTCTCGCCGGGTTCTTTCTGCTGCCCGAGTATCTGTCGCTCGGGGCGCGCATCCTGATCTATATCCTCTACGCCCTGTCGCTAGATCTGATTCTCGGCTACGCGGGAATCATCACGCTCGGCCACAGCGCCTACTTCGGTTTAGGCGCCTACGTCGCCGGGATTCTCGCCGCGAAGGCGGGGATCACCGACCCGATGGTGCAGCTTGTCGCCGCCGCGGCCGCCGGCGCGCTTCTCGGCCTCGCAACCGGAGCCATCATCTTGCGCACCAAGGCGCTCATGTGCCTAGAGATAGCCAACAAGGCGACAAATCTTACCGGGGGCGCCGACGGACTTTCCGGCGTCGTCGTGGCGCCGGTCCTCGGAATGTTCAGATTCGACATCTTCGGCAGGACGGCGTATCTCTATTGCCTGGTCGTGCTGCTGGCCGGTTGGTGGCTCGTGAGGAGGATGATCTACTCGCCGTTCGGGACCTCGCTCACCGGGGTGCGCGAGAACAGCCTGCGCATGCACGCGATCGGCGCGCCGGTCTACTGGCGCCTGGTCCTGGTCTACGCGCTTTCGGCGACCATTGCGGGTATCGCCGGAGGACTGCTCACCCAAACCAGCCAGTTCGTAGGCCTGAACGTGCTCTCCTTCGAGTCCGCGGGAGAGCTCCTGGTGATGCTGATCCTGGGCGGCGTGGGACGCATCTACGGAGCTTTCGTCGGGCCGGTCGTGTACCTCATCGCGCAGGACCTCTTCGCCAAGCAATTCCCGGAGTACTGGGGCTTCGGGATCGGCGTGATGCTCGTGCTCGTCGTGATGTTCGCCCGAGGCGGGGTCCTCGGGATCCTCGATGTTCTGCTCGCCAGGCTGCGGAGGAAATCGTGAGCGTCGCGCTCGAAACACACCGCCTGTGCAAGAGCTTCGGTGCGCTCACGGTGGCCGACGACATCGATTTCCGGCTGCACACCGGCGCGCGCCACGCCCTGATCGGGCCGAACGGCGCGGGCAAGACCACCTTCGTCAACATGCTCATGGGGGCGCTCGCGCCCTCCTCCGGCCGGATCGTGCTCGGCGGGGAGGACATCACCGCAGCGGAACAGGCCGCGCGAGTGAAGCGCGGGCTGGGCCGGAC
>VBDM01000425.1 GCA_005881355.1 Betaproteobacteria bacterium | reverse complement strand
CCTGGAGAACGCGCGGCCCGAGGTGCGCTCAGGGCTCGATCGCGCGCAAAGCTTCCTCAGGCTCACCGCGATGCTCGCGGTCATTCTGTCCGCGGTGGCGATCGCGCTCGGCACGCGGCGCTACACGCGGCGGCATCTCGACGGCTACGCCGTGATGCGCTGCCTGGGCGCGACGCAATCGCAGCTCTTTGCGCTCTTCGCCTGGGAGTTCCTGATCCTTGCGCTCGCGGCCTCCGCCGCGGGGTGCGAATTGGGATTTTTCGTGCAGAACCTGGTGGCTTAGTGGCTCGCGGCCCTCATACCGTGGACGTTGCCGCCGCCCGGCCTCTCGCCCGTGTTGCAGGGCGCGGCGACGGGGCTCGTGCTCCTGCTCGGGTTTGCGCTTCCGCCGCTCCTGCAGTTGAAGGAGGTGCCGGCGCTGCGCGTGATCCGGCGCGACATGGGTCCCCCGCGGCAGAGCGCGCTCGCTGTATACGTGCTGGGGTTCGGCGCGGTGTTCGCGCTGCTGTGGTGGCAGGCGGGGGACCTGAAGCTCGGGAGCTACGTTTTCGGCGGCTTCGCGGGCGCATTCGGAGTTTTCGCCGCGATCGGCTACGGCGCTTTGAAATCGATCGGGCGGTTCGGCCGGACGGGCAGCGTTTCGTGGCGCTACGGCCTCGCGAACCTGCTGCGCCGGCCGCGCGCCAACGCGGTGCAGATCACGGCGATCGCCGTCGGGCTCACCGCGATCCTGCTCCTGACCTTGATCCGGGCCGATCTGCTGGACTCCTGGCGCAAGAGGCTTCCGCCGGACGCAGCCGACCGGTTCCTCGTCAACATCCAGCCCGAGCAGCGGGGGCCTCTCGCCGAATTCCTCGAGCGTAACGGCGTGAAACAGCCGCAGACGTTTCCCATGGTGCGCGCGCGCCTTGTCGCGATCAACGGAAGGCAGGTGGGCGCCGACGATTACTCGGACGAGCGCGCGAGACGCCAGATCGAGCGCGAGTTCAACGTGACTTACCTGTCGGCCCTGCCTGCGGACAACAAGGTGAGCGAAGGCGCGTGGTTCGGTCCGGAGGATCTCGAACGCGGGGCGATCTCGGTGGAGCACTGGATTGCCGAGCGCTTCGGCATCCGGACGGGCGACCGGCTGGATTTCGTCTCCGCGGGCCAGGGCTTTTCGGCGCCGGTCGCGAGCATCCGCAAGCTCGACTGGGACTCGATGCGCCCGAATTTCTTCTTCATCACCACGCCGCGGCTGCTCGAGGGTTTCCCGGCGAGCTATATCGCGAGCTTTCATGCGCCTCCCGGCGACGCCCTGCTGACGCTGCGCCTTTCGCGGGCGTTCCCCAACGTCACCGTGATCGACGTCGGCGTCATCCTGCGCCAGGTGCAGAGGGTGATGGACCAGCTGATCGGCGCGGTGCAGCTCGTGTTCCTGTTCGCCCTGGCTGCCGGGGTGCTCGTGTTGTACGCCGCGCTGCTCGCGACCCAGGACGAGCGCACGCACGAGGCGGCGGTCATGCGCGTGCTCGGGGCGAGGCGCGCGCAGGTGCTCGCGTGCTCGCGTCGCTCGGCGCGACCGCGATCGGCTGGACGCTCGCGACACGCGTGTTCCAGCTGGATTTCGTCTGGAACGGCTGGATCTGGCTCGCCGGCCCCGCGCTCGGGCTCGCGTGCATCGTGTTGAACGCCTGGGCGGGCGCGCGCGCGGCGCTCAGCCGTCCGCCGATGGCGGCGCTGCGCGAGGTCGTTTGAGACGGCACCGGCGTTACAATGCTCCATGGCTGAAATCACCCTTGCCGTCGCCTTCGTCGCGCTCGTGGTTCTCGCCTGGGCGGCGTGGCGCATCGCCACCCTCGAGCGCAGGCTGAAGGATCCCGTCGCGACCGTTGCGCCGCTCCTGGAGGAAAAGCACCGCGCGATGCTCACCGATCTGCACCTGGGGCTGACCCAGCAGGGCGACCGGCTCGGCCGGAACCTCGCCGACTCGAGCGAGCGGCTCTCCGCCAAGATCGACGAGCGCCTCGACCGGATCGCGGGCAAGGTCGACGAGCGCCTCGACGAAGGCTTCAAGAAGACCAACGACACCTTCGTCAACGTGATGCAGCGCCTTGCGACCATCGACGAGGCGCAGAAAAAGATCGAGAGCCTCACCGGGAGCGTCGTCAGCCTGCAGGAGCTGCTCGGGGACAAGCGCTCGCGCGGCGCTTTCGGCGAGGTGCAGCTCGAGGCGCTGGTGAGAAACGTGCTGCCGAGCGCGGCTTTCGAGCTGCAGTTCACGCTCTCCAACGGCATGCGCGCCGACTGCGTGCTGCGGCTGCCGCCGCCCACCGGCATGGTAGCGGTGGATTCGAAATTTCCGCTCGAGAACTACCACCGCATGTTCGACCGGGAAGCCGACGAGGCGGGGCGCGCGGCTGCGCAGAAGCAGTTCAAGGCCGACGTGAGGAAACACGTCGACGACATCGGCGGGAAGTACATCATTCCCGGCGAGACTTCCGACGGCGCGGTGATGTTCGTCCCGGCGGAGGCGGTGTTCGCCGAGATCCACGCCTATCACCCCGAGGTCGTCGAGTACGCGATCGGCAAGCGGGTGTGGATCGTCTCGCCCACGACGCTGATGGCGGTGCTCAACACCGCGCGCGCGGTGCTGAAGGACGTCGAGACGCGCAAGCAGATCCACGTCATCAAGGACGCGCTCGTGCGGCTCTCGCTCGAATTCGCAAGGTTCGACGAGCGGCTGAGGAAGCTCGCCGACCATATCCGGCAGGCGCACGAGGACGCGGAGAGGATCCAGGTTACGGGCGACAAGATCTCGCAGCAGTTCCAGCGCATCGAGGCGGCCGAGCTGGAGGAAAAACCCTCCGCCAACGTGGTGCGGCTGGAGTCGGAGAGAAAACCGGGTGGATGAGCTGGGACCGCTTCGATATGAAGCAATTCATGACTCTCGATCAGATCAGCGAATGGATCAAGGAGACGCGGCACAAGGTGATGTACCGCGATGAATCGAAGATCGATTAGGTCGGCATAAGAAAATGCCCGCAACTCGCGTTGCGGGCATTTGGTGAGATCGCCGCGGTTCTGCGCGGCGCTTCTCGAACGAGCACCGAACGTCAGCCTACCCGGCAGATCTTCCAGATCACGCCGGTTCCAGGAATCTGGAGGAGCGGACCC